>NZ_JBEYJU010000013.1:0-141848 GCF_040703965.1 Streptomyces sp. NPDC006655
GGGTCAGGCGTCGGCCAGCGCGTCCTGCTCGGTCGAGATGACGATGCGCTCGGACGCCGTATGGGCCGTGCGTTCGGCGCCCGGGCCGGCCCCGTGCCCGGCGCCGCCGCCAGTGCACCGGCCACGCCGGCCACGGACGGACGGCGCAGCAGCGTGCGCAGCCGCACCTCGTGGCCGAACTCAGCCCTGATGCGGCTCAGCAGACGCAGCGCCAGGATCGAGTGGCCGCCCAGACGGAAGAAGTCGTCGTCCACACCGACCCGTTCGACGCCCAGCACCTCGGCGAACAACACGCACAGCCGCGCCCGTACGGGATCGTCCGGAGCCGGCGAGGACGCGGCCGCCGAGCCGTACTCCGGAGCGGGCAGCGCCCGGCGGTCCAGCTTCCCGTTGGGCGTCGTGGGGAACCGCTCCAGCGTCACGTACGCCACCGGCCGCAGGTGCTCGGGCAGTGCGGCGGCCGCGTGCGCGCGCAGCTCCACCGGCTCCGGAGGCGTACCGCCGTGCGGCACCACGTAGGCGACGAGCCGCTGGTCACCCGGCCCCTCGGTGCGCACCAGCACCCGGGCCCCGGAGATCCCCGGGTGCCGGGCCAGCGCCGTCTCCACCTCCGAGGGCTCGATCCGGAAGCCGCGCAGCTTCACCTGGTCGTCGCGCCTGCCCAGGTACTCCACGGCCCCGTCGGCGCGCCACCGGGCCAGGTCCCCGGAGCGGTACATGCGCGAGCCGGGCGGCCCGTAGGGGTCGGCCACGAAGCGTTCGGCCGTCAGCCGGGCCTCGCCCAGGTAGCCGTGCGCCTCGCCCACACCGCCGAGGTACACCTCGCCCACCATGCCGGGCGGCAGCACCCGCAGGCGGTCGTCGAGGACGTAGAAGTGCTTGTTGGCGACCGGTCCGCCGAGGGGGACGGAGCCGTCGAGGCAGTCCTCCAGGGTCACCCTCCGGAAGACGGTGACCATCATGCACTCCAGCGGCGAGTAGGCGTTGACCAGGGTCAGCCCGGGGCGGCGGCGCAGCAGGCGCTCCAGGTGTCCGGGGGAGGCGGCCTCGCCGCCGGTCAGGACGAGCCGGACCGTGTCGAACGCCGAAGGGTGGGTGTCCACCAGGAAGTTCAGGAGGCTGGAGGAGAAATGGGCCACGGTGACGCGGTGTTCGCCCATCAGCCGCACGGCCACCTCCGGCTCGGGCGCCCCGCCCGGCTGAAGGACGCACGTGGCGCCCGCGAACAGCGCGGACAGCAGCTCGAAGGCGAAGGCGTCCCAGGACATCGGCGAGCACTGGAGCACGACGTCCGACGGCGTCACCCGCGCGAACGCCTGCCCCAGCAGGCTGCCGACGAGCGCCCGGTGCGGCGCCACCACACCCTTGGGCCGCCCCTGCGACCCCGAGGTGAACAGCACGCAGGCGGGATCCTCGCCGTCGACCGGCGTCCCCGGATCGGTCCCGGGCGCCCCCTCGAGACGCGGATCGTCGATCCGTACGAGACGCGGGCCGTCCCGCTGCGCCACCTCGTCCGGCAAGGGGCGGTCGCTCACCACGGTCCGGCAGCCGGTCGCCCGTACGCACTCGGCGGCCCGCGCGCCGGGGAAGTCCGGGTCCAGCAACACATAGGCGGCACCCGACTTGAGGGCCGCGAGGAGGGCCGTCACCAGGCGTGGGCCGCGCTCCAGGCGCACCCCCACCCAGTCGCCGCGGCCGATCCCGAGGCCGATCAGGTGGTGGGCCAACCGGTTCGCGTGCCGGTCCAGTTCACCGTAGGAGACGCGCTCGCCCTCGAAGACCAGTGCGGTCGCGTCCGGTTCGCGGGCGGCCTGTTCGGCGAACACCGTGTGCACGCACGGACGCCGGGGGAGCGGAAAGCGTTCGCCCCTGCCCGCGTCCAGCATCCGCCCGGCCTCCTGCGCGTCACACGGCTCGATGTCACCGGGGCGCGCGCGGGGATCGTCCGCGATCACGCCGAGCACCCGCGTCAGCTGGGTGGCCAGGACGCGCGCGACAGCCGCCGGCACGCGGCTCGTGTCGTGGTGCAACCGCACCGAGAGGCGCTCCCCGGGCGTCACCACCACCGTCACCGGGTAGTGCGCCGTCTCCTCGCAGCCGACCCCGCCGACCCGCAGTCCGCCCACGTCCCGGCTTCGCGGCGGTACGTCGGGCACCGCCTCCACGGTCACCGTCGTGTCGAGCAGCGGCCCGTCCACGCCGGCGGCCCTGGCCGCGTCGCCCAGGCCCACGTGGTCGTGCGGGGCCAGCGCCAGCCGTCGCGCCCGTACGTCGGCGAGCAGGTCGGCCAGGGTCGCCGAGGCGCCCGTCCGGACCCGCACGGGCACCGTGTTGACGAGCATGCCCACCATGTCCTCGACGCCGTCCAGTTCGGCCGGGCGGCCGCTGAGGACGGAGCCGAACGTGACGTCGTCCCGGTCGGTGTGGCGCGCCAGCACCAGCGCCCACGCGGCCTGGACGGCCGTCGTGAGGGTGGCGTTCAAGCTCCGCATCCTCCCGCCGAGTTCGGCGGTTTGCGCGGGTGAGAGCTCCCGCACGACCGTCGCCCAGCGCGCGGCCGTCCCGCCTGACTCCGGCGCGAGCAGCGTCGGCGGCGCGTCCGCCAGCTCCTCCCGCCAGGCCCGCTCGGCGGCCGCCCGGTCGCGCCCGGCGAGCCAGCCGAGGAAACCGCGGTACGGCACCGGTGGCGCGAGGTCCTCGCCGGCGTACCCGGCCAGGACCTCGCGCAGCAGCACGGAGGCGCTCCAGCCGTCCAGCACGCAGTGGTGCGCGGTGACCGCCAGACGGTACCGGTCGGCGCCGTCGCGCACCAGGTCGAAACGGATCAGCGGGCCGCCCTCGACGCCGACGCCGCCGGTGCGCGCGGCGCGCAGCACGGCCTCGCCGTCGTCCGGGCCGGCCACCGACCAGTGCGGCTCCACGTCTCGGGGGACGACCTGCACGGGCTGTCCGTTGGCCCGGTGGTGGATGCGGGCCCGCAGATTGGGGTGGCGCACCAGCGTCCGCCGTACCGCGTCGCGCAGCCGTGCCTCGTCCAGCGGGCCCTCCAGCGGGACGGTGTACTGCGCGACGTAGAGCCCGCGCGCCCCGTCCTCCGCCAGGGAGTGGAACAGGATGCCCTCCTGAAGAGGGGTGAGGGGGAGTATTTCGTCGATGGCCGGTGCTGACATCTGTCCTCCGCTCAGGGACGGATCGGGGGCCAGGCCCGGGGCCGCCCGCGCGGGGGACCCCGGGCCTGGTGGCGGTCAGCCGCGCGAGAGCTGCGCGGCCAAGGAGGCGTACTCGCCGGGATCCAGGTCGGGCAGCAGCTCCGGCTCCGCGGCGGTGCCGGGCGCCGGTGCCGGCGTGCCCACCGAAGCGGCGACTTCGGCCAGCGTGGCCGATCCGACGACATCGGCCACGGTGAGCGCGAGGCCCCGCGCGCGGGCCCGGTTCACCAGCCGCATCGCCGCCATGCTGTCGCCGCCCAGGCCGACGAAGGAGTGCCCCGGCGTCGCGTCGCCCGCCGGGCGCCGCAGCACCTCGTCGGTCGCGCCGCACAGCCAGGCCGTCACCTCGTCGGCGGCCGCCGCGGTGGCGGCCGCCGGCGTGACGGGTGCCGTGCCGGGGCGCGGCGGCTCCGGCAGCGCCGCCCGGTCGAGCTTGCCGTTGCCGGTCAGGGGCACCCGCTCCAGGACCGCCCAGGCCGTGGGCACCAGCGCGTCCGGGAGCGAGTCCCGCAGGTGCGTGCCCAGGGCGTGCGGCTCGGGTACGGGCACGCCCGGCGCGGGTACGACGAAGCAGGCCAGCCACCGGTCGCCGTCCTGCGGCCCGGCGAGGACGACCGCCGCCTGGGTCACGGCCGGGTGGGTGCACAGCACCGCCTCGATCTCGCCGAGCTCGACGCGCCGGCCCCGGAACTTCACCTGCCCGTCGGTCCGGCCGATGAACTCCAGTGCTCCGTCGGCCCGTCGGCGCGCGAGATCGCCGGTGCGGTAGAGACGCGAGCCGGGCGGACCCAGCGGATTGGCCACGAAGCGCTCCGCCGTCTGACCCGGACGCGCCAGATACCCCTCGGCGAGTTGCACGCCCGAGAGGTACAGCTCGCCCGTCACCCCGACGGGCACCGGATCGAGCCGCTCGTCGAGCACGTGTGCACCGGTGTCCGCGACCGGGACGCCGATCGGCACGCTGTCCGGGTCCGCGCCGGGGCGGCAGGGCCACGCCGTGGCCGCCACCGTCACCTCGGTCGGCCCGTACAGGTTGTGCAACTCGGCGCCGAGCAGGGCCAGGCAGCGGTCGCGCAGCGACACGGGCAGCGCCTCGCCGATGCAGATGATCCGCCGCAGCCCCCGGCAGTGGACCGCGACGTCCGCGTCCAGGAACAGGCGCAGCATCGAGGGGACGAACTGGATCGTCGTCACGCCCCGGTGCGCGACGAGCGCGGCGAGGCCGTGCGGCTCGCGCTCCAGGCCCGGTGGCGCGACGACCAGGGCGGCGCCGCAGATCAGCGGCCAGAAGTACTCGTACGTGGACACGTCGAAGCCCACCGGTGTCTTCACCAGCACCCGGTCGTCGGCCGCCAGCGGGACGGCCTCCCGCATCCACCGCAGATGCCGGGCGATGGCCTCCTGGCGCACCACGACGCCCTTGGGGCGGCCGGTGGAACCGGACGTGTAGATGAGGTAGGCGGGGTCATCGGGGTGCGCGCGCACCACCTCGGCCGCCGGGGCCGTCCCCGCGGGGGACGCCGCGGGGAGCGTGGTCAGGACCCGGTCCGGCGCCGCCTCCTCCAGGATCAGCGCGGCACGCTGCGCGGGGGTGTCCTTCTCCAGCGGCAGATACGCCGCGCCGGCGGTCAGCACGCCGAGCAGGGCGACCACCAGGTCGGGGGAGCGGTCCAGGCGGACCGCCACCACACTGCCCGGGCCGATGCCGTCCTGGCGCAGGACCCCGGCCAGTTCACGGACCCGGCGCCACAGCTCCGCGTAGTCAAGGGTGACCTGGTCGGAGACGACTGCGGTGGCGTGCGGAGTCCGCTCCGCCTGAGCGGCGACGAGCGCGGGGAGCGTGCGGGCGGTCACCGTCCCGGCCCCGATCCGGTGGCGGCCGGCTCGCCCGGCCGGGGCGCCACCACGGTGAAGTGGCGGTCCACGTACTCCAGGCAGGCGGCCCGGTCCCGGCGTGTGAGCACCACGCGCCAGCCGTCCGGCACCCGGATGCCGTCGGGCCACAGCGAGTGCCGCCCCTGGTCGTTGACGAGCACCAGATAGGGGGCCGAGTCATCCTCGAACGGATTCGCCATGGGGCACCTCTTCCTTCCGTACGGTCGGCAGCGGGCCGACGTCGTCCCTGTTCACCGCGGTCGTGTCGTACTTGCCGAGGGCGCTGATCAGCATGCGCACCTCCAGATCCAGGCAGGCCGCCAGCCTCAGCAGCCCCTCCTCGGGGTCCTCGTCGGCGGCGACCAGCGCGGCCCGGCCCAGGCCCACCCCCCGCGCCCCGAGCGCCAGGCACTTCACCGCCCGGGTCCCTTCCCAGATCCGGCCCCCCGCGAGCAGGCACCCCGGGCCGTCGCCGACGGCCAGCAGGCAGTCGAGGAGCGGCAGTCCCACGTGGTCGAGGAAACCGCCCGGTGCCCAGCCCGTGCCCCCCTCGGCGCCGTCCACCGTGACGCTGTCCGCGCCGGCCGCCCAGGCCACCCGGGCGGCCGCGCCGACGTCCCGGCCCGGGTGGAGCTTCACCCACACCCGGGCCCGCGGGTAGTTGTTGCGCATCAGGTTGATCTGCTGGCGCAGGATCTCCTCCGTGTACGTACCGGGGCTGGAGGCCCGCAGCGTCCGGCCGTCGCCGGGAATCGGCAGCAGCGCGTACTGCTCCGCCACCGCCGCCGCGGCCTCGCCGTCCATCAGCGTCATCCCGCCCAGGCCCGGCTTCGCGCCCTGACCGGTCTTCAACTCGAAGGCCAGCCGCCCCGCTTCGAGGAACGGCTGGGCGGCCGGGTCGCTGTAGACCAGGTTCCACACCTCCGCGTCGGCGTCCTCGGTGCTCTGCTGCACCACGATCCCGCCGTGGCGGCCGTCGCCCTCCTCTCCGTACGCCTCGATCCGGGCCAGCAGCGCCCTGGCGGGCTGTGCCCCGAGGCGGCCGTAGCCGATGACCGGCACCACGTTCTCGCCGACGACCAGCGGGATGCCCAGCCGGGCCGCCTGCCGCCCGAGCGAGGTACCCAGGTCGCCGCGGGCCGCGGCGGTCGACCCGAACGCCGAGACGTAGAAGGGGAGCCGGGACGGAAATCCGCCGATCACGGTCTCCAGGGACACGTCCGACGGCATCGGCTCGCGCCCGAGGTCGATCAGTTTCTCCAGGCGCTGCTCCATGAACACCGGGGGGAGCAGCCGCAGCCGCTCCAGCGGATCGTCGTGCCCCGGCCCGGACCAGCCACTGCCGTAGAGCGTCGCGCCATAGCCGTCGAGCGGCGGAAAAGCCGCCTCGACACCCGTGCGCGCGCGATGGCGCACGGCGGCCTCCGGAAATCCTGGCGCGCGCAGCATGCCGCTCATGCGGGCCTCCCGTAATGGAATGTGAGATCCCGTCGCAAAGGGTGGACACCAACGTAGTCCGCGGCGCGGACCCACCCGGAACTTCCGGTCGGAAGTTTCCCGGAAACCGCTCGGAACCGTACCTGGAGAGGGAGCCATCTCCGCCCCCGGTGGAGGGAGTTGGGCGTGAGAATGATTGACCGTCTCTCGGTGTCCGTGGCTCGATGAGGATATCTGGAAGGCCGCGAAAGGGGCTACCGATGGAAAAACGTCGAGTTTCCATTTTCGACACCACTCTGCGGGACGGCGAACAGGCGCCGTGCAATTCCATGAAACCGCAGGAAAAACTGGAACTCGCGCTGCGGATCGAGGCACTCGGGGTCGACGTCGTCGAGACCGGCTTCCCCGCCTCCTCACCCGCGGAGATGGAGGCCACCCGGCTGATCTCCCGCCACCTCACCCGCGCCCGGTTCACCACGTTCTGCCGCGCCGTGCGCTCCGACATCGACTGCGCGGTGGCCGCCGGCGGCACCCGCAACCACGAGGTGCAGATCCTCGCCACCTCCAGCGAGCTGCACCTCGACCGCAAGCGCCGCATCTCCCGCAAGGAGTCCATCGACGAGATCGTCGAGTGCGTCACCCACGCCCGCCGGATGGGCGTGCCGTACATCTCGCTCGCGCTGGAGGACGCCTCGCGCGGCTCGGACGAACTGCTGCGCGCCCAGATCGAGGCGGGCGTGGACGCCGGCATCACCTGCGTCGTGGCGGCCGACACCTCCGGCTGCATGACCCCGGCCGAGTACGGCGAGCTCATGGGCAAGGTCCGCTCCTGGACACCACCGCCCATCAGCGTGTTCACCCACTGCCACGAGGACTTCGGGCTCTCCACGGCCAACACCCTCGCGGGCCTCCAGGCCGGGGCCGACGGCGTGCAGACCACGGTCGGCGGCATCGGGGAGCGCGCGGGCAACGCCGCCCTGGAGGAACTCGTCGCGCTCCTGTCGTACAAGAGCGACTCGCTGGGCCTGTACACCGACATCGACACCGTGGCCATGTACGGCGTGTACGAGGCGCTGCGCGGCATCATCGGGCTGGACCAGCCGCGCAACAAGGCGATCTTCGGGACGTACGCCTTCGGCAGCGCCGCCGGTATCCACCAGGCGGGGATACTGCGGGACCCCGCCACGTACGAGTTCGTGGAACCCGACCGCTTCGGCCGCGAGCGCTCCCTGCTCATCGCCCGCCACTCCGGCCGCTCGGTGCTGCGCCACCTGCTGGAGAACATGCGGGTGGACGTCGACGACGACCGGATGGAGGCGCTCTACCGCCGGCACATCACCGAACGCGTCGGCGGCGACTGCGAGGACATCTCGGTCCTGCGGCGCAGGCTCGCCGACGAACTGCTCACCGTCGGGGCGGCGCACTGAGACGCAACGCCGCGCACGAGGGCGGTGGGAGCCGGACCTCACGGTCCGGCTCCCACCGCCCTCGTCGTGCCGGGCCGCCCTCGTCGTGCTCGGAGCGGCCTTCGCGCGTCTACGTGACCCTTCGTACACCTTGGTGCATCTTCGTACGAGGCCGGGCCCAGCTGCCATGCTCTGCGCGGGCACGGGTGCGGGCACGGGCACGGGTGCGGGCGCGTGCGTGGGCACGGGTGCGGGTGCGGGTGCGTGCGTGGGCGGCCCGTCGTCGGCGACGAGCCGCCCGGGGTCCCGCGCGGGGCGGGCCGGCGTGTCAGTCGTCTATGAGCCCCGGCACCCCGTCCTTCCAGCGGCCCGTGAACGAGTCCGCCCTCGCCTGGTCGCGGAACGCGTACGTCTTCAGCAGCCAGCGTGTGGCGGCCCGGTCCGCGTCCAGGATCTCGATGCGGTCCCGGCTGTGCAGCCCGTCCTGGTTGGCGAAGAGCAACAGGTCCCCGTCGCACAGGCGATGGCGCTGCTTCTCGGCGACGACCAGGGCGTTCTTCATGGCCAGCAGCGCGTCCTTGGCCTCGCCGGGGGCGTCGGGCAGCACGGTCGTCGTCGTCTCCAGGTAGCGGATCGAATGGTCGCCCTCCAGGATCGGGTGCGCCCCGGAAGACCGCTGCGTGCTGTTGGTGGCCCGGGAGAAGACATCGAACGAGGTCGTGAAGTACGGCTGCCGCAGGATCTCCTGGTCCTCGTCCGACAGATACCGCAGCAGGGCACGCCCGCTGACGAACGTCGTGTAGATGACCTCGTCCTGCGGGCAGCGCATGCCCAGCAGAGCGATGTGGTCGGCCCGCGCCCAGTGCGCGGTGCGGTCGTTGTGGAAGGGCAGCTCGCTGTCGCTGAACCCCGTCTGCATGCCGCTGTACTTGTTGATCGCGATGACGTCGGTGAAGAAGTCCCCGTTGTTCCTGCTGCCGTACGCCATGAGCGGTGTTCCGGTGAGCCGGGCGACCAGGGCGAGGAACGCCTCACCGACGAAGGTGGTCTTCTTGCGGTACTTGTCGGCGACCGGGTCGTCGAGGTCGAGGTCGGGGATGTGCGGGTCGACGGGGCAGTTGCGCAGCACGTGGGCTTCACTGACGCCGCTCAGCCGGTCCTGCCGGACGCGCTCGCAGACTTCCACGAGGAACGGCGGGGCGTCGACCTCCGCCACACCCGCGACGAATTCCCGGTGGTCCCGGTACGGATTCCCTGGCACGGCGCCGAGCACGGCGGTCAGTTCGTCGCGCTGGTCCGGGGTGAGTACGTGAATCGGTTCCATTCCGCCATGCTGCGCCCGCGACCCGCGCGATTCATCGGTCGGGCGGCCGAGCGAACTCCACCCTCGGGTTAGCGAGTTCATCACGGCTGTCGATTCCCGGGTCTCGACCCCGGTGTTTCGATGGGCCGGAACGCCGGACAACCGGGCGAGGGGACCACGAGGGCCCCGGACGAGACGATCACCAGGAATGCGGAGGTGTCCGCCGTGTCACCCCAGGCAACGGCCCCAGCTGTGTCATCCGTGACGACGGCCGCGGACGTGTCCCCCCGGACACTCGCGGCGAAGGTGTGGCGCGAGCACGTCGTGCGCCGGACCAAGGCCGGCAACGACCTGCTCTACATCGACCTCCACCTGCTGCACGAGGTGAACACCCCCCAGGCCTTCACCGGGTTGCGCGACGCCGGCCGCACCGTACGCCGTCCGGACCTCACCCTGGGCACAGAGGACCACAGCACCCCCACGCGCGCCGTCGACCACGTCGACCCGGACGCGGCACGGCGGCTCCAGCGGCGGACCATGGCCCGCAACTGCGCGGAGTTCCGTATCCCGATGCACCGGCTCGGCAGTGCCTCGCAGGGCATCGTGCACGTCATCGGACCCGAACTCGGCCTGGTGCGGCCAGGGATGACGGTCGTCTGCTGCGACTCGCACACCACGACCCTGGGGGCGTTCGGCGCGCTGGCCCTCGGTATCGGCACCAGCCAGGTCGAGCACGTCCTGGCCACCCAGACCCTCGCCCTGGCCCGCCCCAAGGACATGGCCGTCACGGTGACCGGCACCCTGCCCGCGGGCAGCACGGCCAAGGACCTGGCCCTCGCGGTGATCCACCGGGTCGGCTCGGCCGGCGCGCAGGGCCACGTGGTGGAGTTCCGCGGCGAGGCCGTGCGGGCGCTGTCCATGGAAGGCCGGATGACGCTGTGCAACATGGCCGTCGAGATGGGCGCACGGGCCGGGATCGTGGCACCGGACGAGGTCACCCGGGACTACCTGCGCCGGGCCGCCCCCCGCGACGCCGGGCGCTTCGACGGCCTCGCGCCGGCCGGGGACGACGACGCGGTCTTCGACCGTGAGGTCACCCTGGACGGCGCGGCCGTCCTGCCCCGCGTCTCGTGGGGCACCAACCCGGCCCAGAGCGTGCCGTTGGACGGCCGGGTGCCCGACCCGGGCGAGCTGGGCGACGCGGCCGAGGCGTCCGCCGCCCGCCGCGCCCTGGACTACATGGCCCTGACCCCCGGCACCGCCGTACGCGACATCGCCGTCGACACCGTCTTCATCGGCTCCTGCACCAACAGCCGGATCGAGGACCTGCGGGCCGCCGCCGCCGTGCTGCGGGGCCGCCGGGTCCGGGTGGACACCGTGGTGGTGCCCGGCTCGGCCCGGGTGCGCGCCGAGGCGGTCGCGGAGGGCCTGGACGAGATCTTCGCCCGGGCCGGGGCCGACTTCCGGGCCGCGCCGGGCTGTTCCATGTGCGTCGGCCTGGGCGAGGACCGGCTCGCCCCCGGGACCCGCTGCGCCTCCACCACCAACCGCAACTTCGAGGGCCGCCAGGGCACCGGATCGCGCACCCACCTCGTCTCGCCCGCGGTCGCCGCGGCCACCGCCGTACGCGGCCGGATCGCGAGCCCCGACGACCTGTGACGGACGAGCGGCGCCTGCCTGGAGCGTGACCTCACGGTGGCGCCGGCCGGCACACCGCTCCGGTCGCCGCGCGCACCACCACCCCTACGACCCACCCCTACGACCCACCCCTACGACCCACCCGAGGACCCGACCGACGAGGAGAGGAGACGGCGATGACGCCGACGACTTCGGCCCCGCCCCCGGCCACCGCTCCCACGGCCTGCCCGCCCGCCGGCGTACACGTGGGGACCGCGGTCCCGCTGCGCGTACGCGACGTGGACACCGACCAGATCATCCCGGCACGCTTCTGCACCAACACCGAGCGGACCGGCTTCGCCGCCGGCCTGTTCGCCGACCGGCGGGCCGACGACTCCGGCTTCGTCCTCGACGACCCCCGCCACCGCGGCGCCAGCGTGATCGTCGCCGCCGAGAACTTCGGCACCGGCTCCTCGCGCGAGGCCGCCGTCTGGGCGCTGGCCGAACACGGCATCCGCGTGGTCCTCTCACCCCGGTTCGGGGACATCTTCCGCGCCAACGCCTGGTTCAACGGGCTTTACGCCGTCACGGTGCCGCAGAGCTTCGTCGACGCCGTCTGGCGGGCCGTCGACGCCGACCCGGCCACCGAGGTCCGCGTGGACCTGGCGGACCTCACCGTCACCGTTGCGGGAATCGTCCAGCCCTTCGCTCTCGACGCCGACACCCAGATCCGGCTGCTGCGCGGCCAGGACGCCATCGGCGCCACCCTCCACCACGAGGACGACGTGCGCGCGTACGAGACACACCGGGCCCCCACCCCGACGACCACGGCCCGCTTCCCGGCGGCCGGTCCGCGCCGCGCCCACCCCGCCCAGGAGGCGCCCATGTCACCCGAGGACCGCGTCCACGCCCTGTACCGCCGCATCGACGAGGGCGACTTCGCCGGCTTCGCGGCCCTCTTCCACGAGGACGCCGTCTACCACCGGCCCGGCAGCCCCGCGCTGGTCGGCCGCGACGCCATCGAGGCCTACTACCGCGCCGAGCGCACCGTCGCCGACGGGACGCACACGCTCTCCCGGGTCCTCCTGAGCGACGGCGCCCTGGCGGTCGACGGGACCTTCAGCGGCCATCTCACCAACGGCCGGGAGCAGGCCCACCGGTTCGCCGAGATCTTCGAGTTCGGCCGGGACGGGCTGTTCACGCGCCGCGACTCGTTCCTGTTCGTCCTCAACTTCTGATCACCCACCGCTGTCGACGCACCCCGCACCCCGCGTCACGCCCGCCCCTCAGGACCTCTGCCAGCAACCGAGCACGTGAGGACCACCAGATGACCGTCAGCAGTGCCGCACCCGCACCCACTCACGCCGCCGGCGCGACCTCGCCGGGCGAGTCCGGCATCGGGAAGGCGGAGATAGGCGACTTCACCCCGCACATGGTGACGCTGCGGTGGACCGAGGACGACGGCTGGACCGCGCCCCGGCTCGGCCCGCACGAGAACCTGTCCGTCTCCCCGGCGACCGCCGCGCTCAACTACGGCCAGTCCATCATCGAAGGGCTCAAGGCGCACCGCCAGCCCGACGGCTCCTTCGCCGTCTTCCGGCCCCGCGACCACGCCCGTCGCTTCCGGAGCTCGGCCCGCCGCCTGGCCATGCCCGAGCTGCCCGACGACCTCTTCGTCGACGCCCTGGACCGGCTCGTCGAGGCGAACACCGACGTCGTCCCGGACCGCCCCGGGTACAGCCTGTACCTGCGGCCGTACATGTTCGCCTCCGAGGCCAACGTGGTGCCGCGCCCCGCCCGCGAGTACACCGTCGTCGTCATCTCCTTCCTGATCGGCAGCTACTTCGGGGACAGCCCCGACGGCGTCTGCGCGTGGGTCTGCCGCGACTACGCCCGTGCCTTCCCCGGCGGGACGGGAAGCGCCAAGACACCCGGCAACTACGCGCCCACCATGCCCGCCCAGCTCGCCGCCGGCCGGGCCGGCTGCCAGCAGGTGGTGTGGCTGGACGCCGTGGAGCGCCGCTGGGTGGAGGAGATGGGCAGCGCCAACCTGTTCTTCGTACGCGGCAGCGGCGACGACCTCACCGTCGTCACCCCGCCGCTGAACGGCAACTTCCTGCCCGGCATCACCCGCGACTCGGTCATCGCCGTCGCCACCGAACTCGGCCACCGCGTCAGTGAGGAGCCCGTGGCCCTGGACGAATGGCGCGAGGGGTGCGCGTCGGGACTGATCACCGAGACGTTCGGGTGCGGCACGGCCGCCGTCGTCACGGCCGTCGGACGCGTCCGCGACGGCGACCGCGAGTGGACCGTCGGAGACGGCACCACGGGACCCGTCACCAGCGCCGTCAAGGAGCGGCTGCTCGCCCACCACCACGGGCTGATCCCCGACGTCCACGGCTGGCGGCACTCCACGACGACAGGGGCACGGCGATGACCACGACCACCACCTCGCTCAGTCCGGCGCGCGTCGACGCGGCCCGGCTGCTGGACACCCTGGAGCGGCTGCGCGCCATCGGTGCGACCGGCGACGGCGGCGTGACGCGTCGCGCCTTCACCCACGAGGACGTCAAGGGACAGGAGTTCGTGGCCGGGCTGATGCGCGAGGCCGGACTCACGGTCCACGTGGACGCCGCCGCCAACCTCGTCGGCACGCGTCCGGGCCGCGACCCGGACGCCCCGACGCTGGTGCTCGGCTCCCACCTCGACACCGTCCCCGGCGGCGGCGCCTACGACGGGGCGTACGGCGTCCTCGCGGCCGTCGAGGCCGCCCGCACGCTGCACGAACGCGGCACCCCGCTCGACCGGCCGCTGACGGTGATGGCGTTCAGCAACGAGGAGGGCACCACCGGCACCCCCGCCATGTTCGGCTCCCGCGCCGTCGCCGGCTGCCTCACCCCCGGCGAACTGGAACTGCCCGTCGCCGGGGAGGACCGCCCGCTCGCCCAGGTCCTGGACGCCGCCGGAGGCGACAGCCTGCGCGTCGACGACGTCCGGCGGAGCGCCGGCTCCGTCGCCGCCTACCTCGAACTGCACATAGAACAGGGGCCGGTGCTCATCGGCTCCGGCGCCGAGATCGGCATCGTCGAGGGCATCTCCGGGCGCCTCACCGCCGAGGTCACCGTCCGGGGCCAGGCCAACCACGCGGGCACCACCCCCATGGCCGACCGCCACGACGCGCTGCTCGCCGCGGCCCGGATCACCGTCGGCGTCCCCGGACTCACCGGCACCGACGGCGTGGTCAGGGTCGCCACCGTCGGCGACTGCCGGGTCTCGCCCGGCGCGTGGAACGTCGTCCCGGGTGGGGCCACGCTCGTCGTCGACCTGCGCGACATGTCCGAGGACAACCTGGAGGCCGGCCTCGACCGGCTGCGGGTCCTGGGCGAAGACGCCGCCCGAGCCACCGGAACCTGCGTCGACGTCACCGAGGTGCAACGGGTGAGCCCCACCCCCTGCGACCCGGACCGGCGGGACACCGTGCGCCGCGCCACCGACGCCCTCGGCCTGTCCAGCCTCACCCTGCCCAGCGGGGCCGGACACGACGCCCAGTGGATGGCCCGCATCGCCCCCACCGGCATGATCTTCGTGCCCAGCGAGGAGGGCGCGAGCCACGTCCCCTACGAACGCACCGCGCCCGCCGACCTCGTCCGGGGCGCCGACGTCCTGCTCGGCTGCGCCCTCCTGGAGGGAACGACGTCATGACCACCGCGACCCGGCAGCCCGCCCACCCCATCCAGCGGGGCATGTGGCTGGCCTCCCAACTCGACCCGATCGGCTCCGAGTTCACCGTCTCCACCGCCGTACGACTGACCGGGCCCCTGGACCGGAGCGCACTGCGCGCCGCACTCGGCGACGTACTCGCCGAACAACCCCTGCTGCGCTCCCGTTTCGCGCGCTACGGCCACAACGGCCTCTCCCTGGTGGCCGATCCGGACCTCGCCGCCCCGCTTGCGGAGACCGACCTCGGCACCCTGCCCGCGACCACCGCCGAGGACACCGCGCGGGACCGCGTCGCCGCCGCCGCACGCGTCCCCTTCGACCTGGAGAACGGCCCCCTGCTGCGCGCCATGCTGGTACGCCTCGGCCCCGAGGACCACGTCGTCGCACTCCACCTGCACCACGCCGTCTGCGACGGCGACTCCGTGCAGATCCTGTACGACGCCTGGAGCCGCGCCTATGCGCACCGCACCGGCGCCGGCCCGTCCCCGGCGACGCAGCCGGCCCCGCGGCCGTTCCCGTCCGACGACACCCCCGAGTACTTCCGCCACGCCACGGTCTCCGAGGAGGAACAGGCCGAAGGACTCGCCTACTGGAGCCGTCGCCTCGACGGCGCGCTGCCCCTGGCGCTGCCCCTGACCGGTACCCCCGGTCGCACGGACCGCGACGGGGCCGGACACCGCTTCGCGTTGTCCGCGCCCCTGGTCCGGCGGGTCGACGCGTACGCCCGCGAGGCGCACACCACGCGCTACGCCGTCCTGCTCACCGCGTACGCCGCCCTGCTCGCGCGGCTGTGCCGCACCGAGGAGGTCACCGTCGGCACGACCGCGTCCACCCGGCTGACCGAGGAAGCGCGCCAGGCCGTCGGCCCCCTGTTCAACACCCTCGCCCTGCGCACCGGCGTCCGGGCGGACCTCACCTTCCGGGACGCCACGGACACGGTGACCGACACCGTGCTCGACGCCTTCGAGCACGTACGGGTGCCGTTCGAGGACGTCCTGGACACCGTGCGCACCGCCGCCTCCTCCGGGCTGCGCAACCCGCTGTTCAACGTGTTCTTCGAACTCGACCACGACACGGCGCCCGCCCTGCGCCTGCCCGGCTGCGCGGCGACCGCGTTCCCCTTCCCCGACCACGCGCCCAAGACCGACCTGATGCTCGTGCTGAGGCCCGACGCCGAGGGCCTGACCGGCGAGTTCACCTACCGCACC
Organism: Streptomyces sp. NPDC006655; assembly: GCF_040703965.1. Lineage (NCBI taxonomy): Bacteria > Bacillati > Actinomycetota > Actinomycetes > Kitasatosporales > Streptomycetaceae > Streptomyces > Streptomyces sp. NPDC006655. The sequence continues at coordinate 15,776 of NZ_JBEYJU010000013.1, forward strand.
GCCGTCTGCGACGCCACCGGCGCCCGCGCGCTGGCCGAAGGCTTCACCGCGCTGCTCGACCGCGCCCTCGCGACGCCCGACACCCCCCTCACCGACCTGCCCGTCATGCCGGAGCACCGCCGCGCCGAGGTGCTGGAGCGGTTCGCCGACGGAGGCAGCGCCCCGTTCGATGACCGGTGCGCGCACCGGCTCTTCGAAGAACAGGTCCGCCGCACCCCCGAGGCCGTGGCCGTACGCGAACTCGGCGAGGGGACGCGTACGTTGACGTACGCGGAGCTGAACGGCCGGGCCAACCGGCTGGCCCGCTACCTGGTGGACCAGGGGGTGGCCGCGCACGACCGGGTCGCGCTGCTCCTGCGCCGCTCGCCGGACCTCGTCGTCGCCTGCCTCGCCGTGTGGAAGGCCGGCGCCGCGTACGTACCGCTCGACCCGGCCTTCCCCGACCCCCGGCTGGCCTTCGTCGTCGAGGACACCGACGCGCGCCTGGTCGTCACCGAGTCGGCCCTGGCAGGACGGGCCGCGGCCCTCGGCGGCGACGTGGTCGTGCTCGACGAGGCGTGGCCCGCCGTCGCCGCCCACGCCGAGAGCGACCTGCCCGGAGGGCCGGACGCCGGCGCGCTCGCGTACGTCATCCACACCTCCGGCTCGACCGGCAGGCCCAAGGGCGTGCTCGTGGAGCACCGCGGGCTCGCCAACTTCCTCGCCTGGTGCGTGAGCCGGTACGCGGCCGAGGGCGACGGCGGTGCCCCGCTCTTCTCCTCCATGGCCTTCGACATGGTGGTGCCCGACCTGTACACCCCCCTGCTCACCGGCCAGTCCGTCGCCCTGGCCCCGGACGGTCTTCCGCCGGACCGCCTCGGCGAGGTCCTCGCGGGCGGAGCCCCCTACAGTTTCATCAAGCTGACCCCGGGCCATCTGGAACTGCTCACCGCCCAGCTCACCCCCGCGCAGGCCCGCGGCCTGGCCCGGCTGCTCGTCGTCGGCGCCGACGCGTTCCCGCCCGCGGCCCTCGCCGCCTGGCGCGCGCTCGCCCCCGACATACCGCTGCTCAACGAGTACGGACCGACCGAGGCGACCGTGGCCAACAGCGCGTACGAGATACCGCCCCCCGCCGCCCCGGGAGCGCGCGAGGCCGACGCACCGGCCACCCTGCCCATCGGACGGCCCATCCCCAACACGACGCTCCACGTCCTGGACGGCGACGGCGCACCCGTGCCACCCGGTGTCGTCGGCGAGATCCACATCGGCGGGGCCTGCGTCGCCCGCGGCTACGCGAACCGGCCCGCTGCCACGGCCGAGCGGTTCGTCGACGACCCGTACGGCCCGCCCGGCGCACGGCTCTACCGCACCGGCGACCTCGGCCGCTGGCTGCCCGACGGGCAGGCGGAGTTCCTCGGCAGGTCCGACCACCAGGTCAAGATCAACGGTTACCGGGTCGAACCGGGGGAGGTCGAGGCCGCCCTCGTCGCGGCCCCCGGCGTCCGCCAGGCCCTCGTGGTCACCGCCGACACGCCCGCCGGCGCCCCCGCCCTGGTCGCGCACGTCGTGCCGGAGCCGGGCAGTGCCTTCGACGCCGCCGCCCTGCGCGCCGAACTCGCCCGCACCCTGCCCGCGCATCTCGTGCCCGCCCGGATCCTGGAGCTCGCGGCCATTCCGCTCAACGCCAACGGCAAGGTCGACCGGGCGGCCCTGCCCGAGCCCGAGTGGGGCGGCGGGGCCACCGGCGCGCCCCGCGGCCCGCGCACGCCCGCCGAGGAAGCCGTCACCCGGGCGTGGGCGGAGGTCCTGGGCCTCGCCCCCGACGCGTTCGGCCCGGACGACAACTTCTTCGGCCTCGGCGGCAACTCCCTGCTCGTCCTGACCGTGGTCGCCCGCCTGCGCGGCCTGCTCGGCGCCCAGCTCACCTTCGCCCGCTTCCTCCAGGACCCGACGGTCGCCGGGATCGCCGCCGCGCTCGGCGAGACCGCGCAGCCGTCCGGCGGCGGCCGCAGCCTGGCGCCGCTCGCCCCCGACGGCGACGGCGTGCCCACGGTGTTCGTCCACCCCCTGGGCGGCACGGTCTTCTGCTACCGCCACATCGTCGAGATCCTGCGCGGCGAGGGACCGCTGTACGGGCTCACCCTCGGGGCACTGCGCGGCGAGGACCCCGACGGCGACGACCGCCTGGAGGACACCGCCGCCCGCTACGCCGCGGAGATCCACGACACCGTGTCCGGTCCGGTCAACGTGGTCGGCTGGTCGGCGGGCGGGGTCACCGCGTTCGAGACCGCCCGGCAGCTCCGCGCGCTCGGCGGGGACGTCGCCCACCTGGTGCTGCTCGACCCTTCCACCCCGCACGAGAACACCCGCTGGCGCGGCTATGTACGCCAACTGCGCCGTATCCGGACCAGGCTGGGTCTGGCAGACGACGAGGAGCGGGAGACGGAGTTCCAGGCGGTGCTGCGCGGCGACCTGTTCCAGGCCATGGGCATCGACCCCGCCACCTGCCGCGACTACTCCCTCTTCCCCCAGGACGTGCTGCTCATCTGGCAACGCCAGCTCGAGACGCTCGGCGGTTACGAAGTCGGCTTCTACGACGGCCCGATGACCGTCCTGACCTCCCAGGAGAAGGACGGCGACGACCAGATCCTCCTCGTGGCGCAGTGGCAGGAGCACGCCGGGGGACCGGTCAAGCACATCCAGGTGGGCGGCGACCACCTGGGAATGATGCAACTGCCCGCCGCGGCCTCCTCGGCGGCGGCGCTGCGGGAACTGATCGCCCGGGGAGGGAAGGCACGCGATGACCACGCACGCTGACAGGGCCGCCGGCACGGAAGCCGAACAGATCATCGGCGAGTTCTACTCCGAGTTCCCCTACCCCTGGCACGCCACCCGTCTCACCGCACCCGACGACCCGGCTCTCCATCCCGACCTGCTCGCACAGGAGCTGGGTGACTTCACCCACCGGCGCCTGCCGCGTGACGCCCGCGTGTGGGTGCCCGGCTGCGGCGTCAACCAGGCGCTGATCGTCGCCCTGCGCTTCCCCGCCGCCGAGGTCGTCGGCAGCGACGTCTCCACGGACTCCCTGGACCTGTGCCGCACCGCACGTGACCAGATCGGCGCGACCAACCTGACCCTGCGCGAGGAGGGCATAAGCGACGCGCCGTACCGGGAGGAGTTCGACTACGTCGTGTGCACCGGGGTGATCCACCACCACCCCGACCCCGGGATGCTCCTCGGCCGCCTCGCCGCCGCCCTGAAACCGACCGGCGTCCTGGAACTCATGGTCTACAACGCCTACCACCGGCGCGAGATCACCGCGTTCCAGGAGGCGATGCGGCTGCTCGGACGCGAACAGGACCTCTGGTTCGCCCGCCGCGTCGCCGGCTCCCTCACCCGCGACAGCGAACTCACCCGCCAGCTGCGCGCCGACCTCGGGGAGCCGGAGGAGCAGTTCGCGGACAGCTGGCTCAACCCCTGCGAGCGCAACTTCACCGTCCGTACCCTGCACGAGACGGCAGGCGCGGCCGGGCTCGCCCTGGAGGCACCCTGCGCCAGCCCGCTCGCCACCGGCCTCGACCTGTACGACTGGCGGGTGCCCTGCGGCGACGCACAACTCAGGCGCCAGACCGACAGGTTGACCGAGGTGGAGCGCTGGCAGGTCACCCAGGCGCTGAGCGTCGACCGAAGCCCGCTCCTGTGGTTCTACCTGCGCCGCACGGACAACCCGTGGCCCGCCCTGCGCGAGTCGGACCGCGACGAGGCGTTCCTGGACACCGCGTTCGTCCCCGTGACGACGAGCGAGCGGGTGTGGGTGATGGGACGCGCGGGCGGCTACCAGCCGCTGGACGCCCCCCAGCCACTGGTCGCCGGCCCCGCGCCGGTCGTGCCGTGGCTGCCGGACGTGGCGGACGGCGAACGCACGGTCCGTGAGCTGCTCACCGACCGCGGCGGAGTGCCGGACCGCGACGAACTGCGCGACCTGCGCATCCGGCTCACCACCCCGTCGTTCCCGCATCTGCGGGCCGTGTCAGCCCCGTCGGGAGCGTAGGCGTCCGCGGACGGGAGGCAAGGGGGTGGGCCCCACACCGACCGGTGTGGGGCCCACCCCCTTGCCCTTCCTCCCGCTCAGGCGGGGGCCATCTGGGTCACGGGCGCCGGGCGGGGGAGTCCCAGCAGGTCGAGCGCCGCATCCGGAGTGTCGGCGACCTTGACGATGGAACGTTCCCGGGGTGTGAAGAAACCTTCCTCGCACATGCGGTCCAGCATTGATATCAGCGGCTGGAAGAATTCCCGGACATCGACGAGGACAATCGGCTTCCGGTGATATCCCAACTGGTTCCAGGTAGCCACCTCCATCAGCTCGTCGAGCGTGCCGAATCCACCCGGCAGCACCAGGAACGCGTCCGACAGCCGGTACATCAGCGCCTTGCGCTCGTGCATGCTGGGCACCACGAAGATCTCGCCGCACGCCTCGACCGCCCGCTCGCGCTCGTGCAGCGCGTGCGGGATCACCCCGGTCACCTTGGCTCCGGACCGGTGCGCGGCCTGGGAGACGGCGCCCATGACGCCGGCGCCGCCCGCACCGTAGACCAGATCGGCACCACGGAGCCCGAGCCCCTCGCCGAGCGCGGTCGCCGTCTCCACGTAGTGCGGCGTACGGCCGCCGCGCGAACCGCAGAGCACGCCGACGCGCCGCGAGCTCGATGTGGGAAAAGCCATGTTGAATTCCCTTCCTAAGACGGTGGTCGGGTTCTCTTCGGCAGGCTAGAGGAATTCCCCGGGAATCTCGCTGCGCACCGGCATATTTCCACCCGAGGGGGAGGACCCCACGTCGTCCGGTCGTTTCCACGCAGTGAAATATATATTTCAAGTCGGGCGAAAGCCCTGGTTCTGGCGCGAGCGAACAGGGGCACATCACCCCAAAAGGGCGCCGATGTGGCCGTGTCCCGAGGGTGACGCCTTGCGCCCGATGGCATCCCGGCGCAGTATTGAAAGATGTCTTTCACATCCCGAGCGAACTCCGTTGCCGGTCCCGGACGGGTCCCGATCACCGATGTGCGCGTCCTGGGAGCCTTCGCGCACCCCCTGCGCCTTCGCCTGCTGCACCACCTCATGCGCAAGGGACCGGACACCGCGAGCCGCTGCGCGGAGGCGGTCGACGACTCGGCCTCCAACTGCAGCTACCACCTCCGCCTGCTCCACCGGTACGGACTCGTGGAGCGCGTCGAGGCGGAGGACGGCTCCGACGCCCGCGACCGGCCGTGGCGCGCGGTCGCCACCGGTTTCGACTTCCTGCCGGACGGCCAGGGCCCCGAGTCGCTCGCCGCCCACTCGGCGGTCGTCGGGGCCGAGCTGGGCGAACTCACCCGCCTCGTGCGGCACTTCCTCGCCGACTTCGCCTCACTGGAGGAGCCGTGGCAGCGGGCGGCGGTGTTCGACTCCTACGCACTCGCCCTCACGCCGGACGAACTCCTCCACCTGACCTCGGTGATCGACCTGCTGGTACGCCCGTACATCATCGCCAACCGCCGTGACGTGCCGCCCGACGCGGCCGAGATCAGCTTCAGCGTCCAGGCGTTCCGCCGGCCCAAGGAGCAGAGTTGACCCCCGAACTGCGCCGGAGGAAGCGGACCGCGTCCGCCGGTACCGCCGAGTCCCTGCGGAACTCCGCGAACTCCCCGATACGCAACCCGCGCTTCCGCACCTTATGGGCGGCCGGGCTGCTCGACGACACGATCGACTGGATGCTGGTCACCGCCATCCCGATCTTCGTCTACCGCATGACCGAGTCGGCGATGACGACGTCCGTCGCCTTCCTGATCGAACTCGCCCCGGGCGTCCTCGTCGGCTCCCTCGCCGGGATCGCCGCGGACCGGTACGACCGCAAGAGGCTGCTGCTCGTCTGCACGCTGCTGCACGCGGCCCTGGCGGCCCTCCTCCTTCCGGTCACCTCCGGCGACCAGTTGTGGCTCGTCTACGCGGTGATCGCGGGGCGCGCGGTGTGCGCACAGTTCGTCCTGACGTCGAAGAACGCGCTGCTGCCCGACCTCGTGGAGCCCGGGCAGAGCGCGGCGGCCAGCAACCTGGTCGTCCTGAACTCCAACCTCGGCCGCCTGGGCGGCAGTCTGCTCGGCGGCATCGTGGTCGCCGGGGGACTGCGCCCGGTGGCGGCGGGCTCGGTCATCGGCCTGCTCCTGACGGCCGGGGTGGTCAGCCGGATCCGTCGGCCCGAACGCGCGCCGGTCAGGCCCGGGTCGGAGGCGACCGCGACAGGGAGCGCGCCGGCGGGACCGATGTCCACGTCGACGTCCGCGGGCCCGGCGGCCGACGAGAGGGCCCAGCGCGCCGAGGCGACCGACCCTGCGGCTGCCGCGGGCCCCGGCCGGATGTTCCGGCACTGGCGCGAAGGCGTCGCGGTGATCACCGGCGACCGCCGCCTGCGCGTGTCCTTCCTCGCGGCCATCCTCTGCGCCGTAGGCCAGGGCCTGTTCGTCGTTCTGTTCGTCGTCTTCGTCGCCACCACCCTGCACGGCACCGACGCCGAGATCGGCCTGCTGCGCAGCATCCAGGGCATCGGCGGCATCGCGGGCGGCCTGGCGCTGGGCTTCCTGGGCACCCGCGTGCACCCGAGGCCGCTGATCACCTGGGGAGCGCTGTCCTTCTCCGGACTGGCGCTGCTGATCTGGAACGCGCCGATGGTCACGACCGCCTTCGGCGTGTACGTCGCCCTGTTCGCCGTGGTGGGCCTGCCCGGTGGCGTCTACTACGCCGGGGTGCTCGGGATGGTCCAGCAGCGGGTCCCCGCCGACCACCTGGGCCGGGCACTCGGCTCCTTCTACACCGTGTCCAACGGCGCGCAGGCCATCGGCATGGCCCTCGCGGGCCTGCTCGCCGACCGCCTGGGCCCGGTACCGCTGCTGAACGCGCAGGCCGTGCTCTACCTGGCCGCCGGCCTGATGGCCCTGCTCGTACTGGGCGCCCGCAACACCCCGGAGACCCCGGCGACCGCCACGCCCCCCGCCCCCGCGCAGGCACCGCTGCCCGACCCGCACGGATAGCACCGCGGCCCGTACCACCACCAAAAAGGGCGAGGCCCGAAGACCTCGGCCGCCCACCTCGGGAGGAAACTCAGCTCACGGCCACACCAAGCAATACGGCTGGTGCCCCGCCTCATGCAGCCGGTGTGAGAAGTCCTGCCACTCGTGCAGCGATTGGGGGCGGGAGGGGGCTGACCTGCGGTTTCGCGGGGAAATATACGTTGACCTGGGAAAACTCCTCTCGGTAGTTCTCACGGGTCAACGCCGTTTCCCAGGCTCATGTGCCCTGGATGTGCCCTGGAACGTCCCTGAGTTGAGCCGTGGAGCGGCCGAGTCGCTCCCCCTGCGTGGCCGTGGTCGCCTGCACTGCCGACGCACCTCGTGTGCGACACCCGCAGGGGCAGTGGCCGCACGGATGTGCGGTACCTGCCGCCGCGCAACGGTGACGGACGGCGGGGACGAGAGGTCAGCCGCGCCACTCCACCATGAGCAGCGTCGCGTCGTCGCTGGTCTGTCCGCCCCGAGCCCGTTTGAGTGTGTGGGACAGGGAGCGCGTGACCGCCCGGACCCCGCGGCCGGTCCTCTGCAGATGGTTCACACAGTCGATCAGCTGGTCCTCCCCGAACTCCTCCCCGCCGCTCTTGTGTTCCTCGACCACTCCGTCGGTGAAGCAGAGGACGCGGTCCCCGGGCACCAGCCCCAGCTCGCTCACCCGAGGCTCCGAACCACCCAGGCCGACGGGAAGGGTCGTCGGGGCGACCAGACGCTGCGCGACGCGGTGGCCACGGACGAGGATCGGCGGTGGGTGTCCGGCGTTGACCCACTGCACCCGTCCCGTCGTTGTGTCCAGCTGCAGCATCTGCACGGTGACGAAATGCTCGGGACCGAACTGCTCGGCCACGGCGCGGTCCATGAACGCGTAGATCTCCGACAGCCCGATGCCGGCGCGGCGGGCGTGGCGGTAGGCGCCGATGGCCACGGTGGCCATCGTGGCCGCGTCCAGTCCGTGCCCCATCGCGTCGATCATGACCACGTGGAGGACGTCGCCGTTCAGCGCGTAGTCGAAGCTGTCGCCGCCCACGTCGTAGGCGGGTTCCAGGATCCCGGCGACGGCGACCCGGGGCATGATCATGGCCAGCGGTGGCAGCAGGGACCACTGGATCTCCGCGGCGACGCTCATCCCCTCATCGCGTCGGACGTCGAAGAACAGGTCGGAATAGCCGTGCTTGGTCACCAGAAGGTCGGCCACCAGGCCGGAGATTCTGAGCAGCAGGCGGCGGTCGTCGTCATCGACGCTGTCCAGCGTCACCGCCATGACCCCCACCTGGTCACCGCCGTCCAGCAAGGGCAGATGGACCCGGACGCCGTCCTCCTGGGGCACCTCGACAGGGACGGCGTCGAGAAAGCAGCGGCCCGCCTCGGAGTCGTCGATCACCTGGGGTTCCCCGCCGGTGAGTCCCTCACCGGGCAGCGGTACGAGCACCAACTGGCCGTAGTCCTGCAACAGCACCTGCGGACGGCGGCCACCGAGCCGGTCCACCACGTCGGCGACCAGGGGCCCGATGAGATGGGGCGGGAGTTCGTGTGCGCTGTCGAGGATCTTTCCGAGGAGCGCTTCCCCGAGGCTTTCGGATCGGTCCGGGCGCCGTCCTGCTGTCATCGCCTCACCTTCCGCGGTCACACTTCGGGCGGGGGCGTGCCGGGATGACAACGGATCTGTCGGTGCCATGGCTCCATCATGCGGTCGTGGATGCCCGGCCCGCCGGTCGGTCGGAGCCGGCCGGGTTGCTCAGCTGGGTCCGGCTCCTCCTTCCGACTCCCATGTGTCCTGTCCGTCGAGGCCGCTCTCGGCGAGTGCCAGCAGGCGCGGAGCCGACAGGGGGTTCGCGGGGTCGGCAGCAGCGGTCAGCAGCCGGGTGGCCACTCGGGCCGGCTCGTCCGGGGGGATCACCAGCAGTTCCCAGCGCCCCACGGTGCCGCAGTCCACGGTGACGGCATGCGCCTCGGCGGCGGAATCGGTCAGCACCACCTCGATCACGTGGCCGGGTGCCATCACCTCCTGCGGGGCATCGGGCCAAGCGGCCGTCCCCACGGTCACGCGGGTGATGGTGCCGATGCCCGGATCCAAGGAGCCGACCAGTACGGGCAGCTCCAGTTCCAGTGCGTCGCAGCGCGGCCACCATGCGCCGTCCAGCGGGCCATGGCTGACGTCCGGCGTGAGGCGCAGCCGGGGCAAGGGCATGCGGTAGGAGTGTCCGTCACCTGGTGCCGTAGCCTCGGCGGGCTCTGTGATGGCGTTCATCGTGCGATCCCGTTCCGGGCCGTGCGGTTTCCGGCTGCCCGTGTCGTGTCACTCGCCGGGAACGGCGCCGCCGTCATCGTGCGCCCGGAAGTTCTCGGTATGTCTCAGATTACTCCCGGCTGTGGCAGGCGGTGTGGCGCGCAGCCATCGCACTGCCGCATCACCGGCGTGCCAAGGGCTGTCCTTCGGCGGACAAGGTCAGCACGCAGGGGGCGGCGGCGCCGTGCAGCCCCACGACCTCCCCCATGTTCTGCCAGCCCCAGGACGAGAAGGCGGCTTGTCCTGCCTGGTCGGCAGGATGCAGCAGGGTGACCCCGAGGGAGGAGTGCAGGTCTGTGAGCAGACGCTGTTGCAGCCGGCGGGCGATGTCGCGGTGTTGAGCGTGCGGATGGGCCACGACCTGGGTGAGGACGACGAACCGTGCCCGGGAAGTGAGCCGCTGGATGATTTCCTGGAGCGTTCCGCACCCCTGCCGGCCGTCGGAGCCGTCAGAGCCCGCCGGAAAACCGAAGGCGCAACCGACCAGCACCGTCGTCTCGGCGACCAGCAGGGCGAAGCCGGGGCGGTGGGCGGTGACCGCCAAGCGGTGCAGGAAGTCTCCGCGGTCGTGGTATGCCTCTCCGACGGTGCCCGCGACGGACTCCGCAGCCAGGTCGGCGATGTCCTCGCGCATGTCTTCCGCCTGCCAGCGGGTCAGTCGGCGAAGGCGGATACCGTCCCTGAGGACGGGCTGGTCCGGCCGACGAGCGGGGTCCTCGGGCGCCCGCGTCGCGGTACTCATGAGGTCGCCGGATGCGGTGGGCGGCACGGAACTCACGGGGGCCGTAAGGAGCAGCGAAGTCGATCCGGTGGCATCGAGGAGCCGGGCGATCTGAGCGCACGGATGGTGCAGCCGCAGGCGAGCGTGGACCCGGCCCGCGCGCCGTGCTGCCGACAGGAGCACGTCCAAGCCCCTGGCGTCGCAGGAGCCGACCGTGGTCAGGTCGAGGTCGATCTCGGTGACGCCGTCCAGCAGACACTGCTCCACTGCGGCCCGTAGCAGCGGCGTGGTGGTCGGCCCGATGTCGCCGGCAAGCGTGACGAGCGTTCGCTCTCCTCGGTTCCGCCGATGGATGTCCAGCCGGGAAAGGGCCACCACGTCTCTCCTCGGCGGGGTCGCGGACCTGCGCGGGCGCTCAGCGCGGCTCCTGCCGTGATGAGCTCGCTGAGTTGTTTCGACCGCGGCGGACATGGTGCCGACCCGTCTCCGCGCCGACCACGAGGGCGGCTCGGATTCACTCGTCTCTCCCCGAGGACGACCCGGTGTGGGGGCCGGAGTGCGTGATGCCCTCGGTACTTCAACCGTACGTCGGCCGCAACCGGAAGCGGCTGCGTCGAAGGACGCGCACCTCACAGCCGAGGGCCGACGGGGTAAGGGCAGGGGTGCCACCCCGCCCCTGACCTGTCGCGGCAGGGTGCCACCCCGCCCCTGACCTGTCGCGGCAGGGTGCCACCCCGCCCCTGACCTGTCGCGGCAGGTGCCACAGGATGCGCGCCGGCTCCGGGACCAGCACTGGCCGCCGCGCAGTTCCCTGAACACAGCACAGCGCTGCCGCCCGCGATCGAAGCCGGACGGCAGAGCGGGTGGACGAATTGAATGCCAGCTCACTTCCGAACCCGCACGCGACGCGACCTCCGCTCACCGGGTCTCCGAACCCATCCGAGCGAAACGTCCCACGCCAGAAGGATGCGGTCCCGGACGCGGGGGAGAGCATCAAAGCGCTCTCCGAGTACCTCGGCCACTCGGACCCGGGCTTCACGCTGCGGACGTACACGCATCTGCTGCCGTCCAGCGAGACCCGCACCCGCAAGGCGATCGACGACGTCTTCGTCTTCGCAGAAGCCGAGGCCGAAGGCGGGGACGACCGGCCCGGCACTCAGGGCACATCAGTGCCCCCGGCGAAACCCAAGTGCCCTCAATGTGCCCTGGCCGCTTGACGGCCTCTCTCCGCACATGACGAGGGCGGGGTCAGAAACCCCGCCCGAATCCCCTGAAACCCCAGGTCAGGGCCACACAAGGCAATAAGGCTGATGTCCCGCCTCATGCAACCGATGGCTGAAGTCCTGCCACTCGTGCAGCAGTTGGTACACGTTGAACGCGTCCCTCGGGCCGCCCCGGTCCGGGACCGTCGACCAGATGAAGGCCGCCGCGCCGACCGCTTCCTCGCCCACGCCGCGCAGGGGGTCGACCACCGTCATGGGGAGCTTGACCACCGCGTAGTCGGGGTGCAGGACGACCAGCTCCAGCGGGGGCACCTTGTGCAGCGGCACGCCTTCGATGCCCGTCAGCACCATCGCGGCCATCGTCTCCGGCTTGATCTTCGTGAACATGCCGTTCATGCCGAGCTCGTCGCCGCCGAGTTCCTCGGGACGCATGGAGATCGGGACACGGGCCGCGGTCGCGCCGTCCGGTGCGCCGAAGTACTTGTACGTCACCCCCACCCGACCACCATTCCTGCTCCCGGTCTCGGGACGGTCGATTCCGCGATCGATCCGCCGGGCCCTCTGGTCCCGCTGATCCATACGTCGATCACGCCGATCGGACTCACCCGGTACGCCGCCCTGTTCCCGACGTGCTGCTTCCGCCGCTTCCTCCGCGTCGCGCCGGTGCCTTCCCTGCCGGGCACGTCGAGGACCCAGGTCATCCGTCCCCTCGCCCAGTCCGCCACCGCGATGCATATCTCCACCCGACTGCTTTTCTAGGACGCGTGGCCCCCGCCGCGCAACCCGATCATCGTGTCAGTGACCTCCCCCACGGCCGCCCGCCGAAACGTGCGTCGAAACACCAGTCCGCAGGATCTTTACAGCCTCCGGCCACCTGCGTACCGGACGAGCTGGGTGTATCGGATCACAGTCTCGCAGATGCCCCGACCCCTGCGGGGAGAACAGCCACCTCGGCCTACCCTGAGGAGGTCACGAGCAACCGGAGTCCGAGAAGTCGGAGAAGTCGCACGTCATGAGTGCACAGAGCGAAACGCCCTATCCCTACGACGCGCCCGTCTCACAGGCGCTCTTCGACCGCGCCTCCGCCGTCACGCCCGGCGGCGTGAACTCGCCGGTGCGCGCCTTCCGCGCCGTCGGCGGCACCCCCCGTTTCATGGTGTCCGGCAAGGGCGCCTACCTCACCGACGCCGACGGGCGGGAGTACGTCGACCTCGTGTGTTCCTGGGGGCCGATGATCCTGGGGCACTCGCACCCCGAGGTCATCGCCGCCGTCCAGGAGGCGGTCGCCCGCGGGACCTCCTTCGGCACGCCCGGTGAGGGCGAGGTCGCCCTCGCGGAGGAGATGGTCGCCCGGATCGAGCCCCTGGAGCAGGTGCGGCTGGTCAGCAGCGGCACGGAGGCGACCATGTCCGCCATCCGGCTCGCCCGCGGCTTCACCCGGCGCACCAAGGTGATCAAGTTCGCCGGCTGCTACCACGGGCACGTCGACAGCCTGCTCGCCGCCGCCGGCTCCGGCGTGGCCACCTTCGCGCTCCCCGACACGCCCGGTGTCACCGGTGCGCAGGCCGGGGACACGATCGTGCTGCCGTACAACGATCTCGAAGCCGTCCAGGAGGCCTTCCACCGGCACCCCGGTGAGATCGCCTGCGTGATCACCGAGGCCTCGCCGGGGAACATGGGCGTCGTGCCGCCGGGGCCCGGGTTCAACCAGGGGCTCAAGAACGCCTGCCGGGAGAACGGCGCGCTCTACATCTCCGACGAGGTCATGACCGGGTTCCGGACCAGCCGGGCCGGCTGGTTCGGGGTCGACGGCGTGGTCCCCGACCTGATGACCTTCGGCAAGGTGATGGGAGGCGGGTTCCCCGCCGCCGCCTTCGGCGGCCGGGCGGACGTCATGGCGCACCTCGCCCCGGCCGGCCCCGTCTACCAGGCCGGCACCCTCTCCGGGAACCCCGTCGCCACCGCCGCCGGGCTCGCCCAGCTGCGACTGCTCGACGACGCGGCCTACGCCAAGGTCGACTCCGTCTCCGAGCAGATCCAGGCGCTGGTCACCGAGGCGCTGAGCAAGGAGGGCGTCGCGCACCAGCTTCAGACCGCCTCCAACATGTTCTCCGTCTTCTTCACCAACCGCCCGGTGCGCAACTACGAGGACGCGCGCCGCCAGGACTCCTTCCGGTTCACGGCGTTCTTCCACTCCCTCCTCTCCCACGGCGTCTACCTGCCGCCGTCGTCCTTCGAGTCCTGGTTCGTCTCCACGGCCCACGACGACCGGGCCATCCAGAAGATCGCCGACGCCCTCCCGGCGGCGGCCCGAGCGGCCGCGGAGGCCACGGCAGCATGAGCGAGCAGCAGGACATCACCGTCGTCCACGTGATGCGGCACGGCGAGGTCGAGAACCCGCAGGGGGTGCTGTACGGGAGACTTCCCGGCTACCACCTCTCCGAGCTGGGGCGGCAGATGGCCGACCGGGTCGCCGAGCACCTCTCGTCCCGGGACGTCGTCCACGTCGTCGCGTCCCCGCTGGAGCGGGCGCAGGAGACCGCGACCCCGATCGCCAAGGCGCACGGCCTCGACCTGGCCACGGACGGGCGGCTGATCGAGGCGGAGAACATCTTCCAGGGCAAGACCTTCGGGGTCGGCGACGGGGCGCTGAAGAACCCCGCCAACTGGAAGTACCTGGTCAACCCGTTCAAGCCGTCCTGGGGCGAGCCGTACGTCGAGCAGGTCGTGCGGATGAAGGGCGCGCTGGACGCGGCCCGGGACCGGGCGCGCGGCCATGAGGCCGTGCTGGTCAGCCACCAGCTGCCGATCTGGATCCTGCGGTCGTACGTGGAGAAGCGCCGGCTGTGGCACGACCCGCGCAAGCGGCAGTGCACCCTGGCGTCCCTGACGACGTTCACGTACGAGGGCGACCGGATCATCTCCGTCGGGTACAGCGAGCCCGCGATCGATCTGGTGCCGGTCCACCTGAGGGCCGGGGCCCAGCCGGGGCAGGGGCAGGGGCAGGGCAAAGCCTTCGGGGCGTGAGGTGCTCGTGCACGAGCCCTCAAACCTTGCTGCATGAAATTAGTCTTAAAATATGCGGTTCCTTTCGGAACCGCCCCGTTCGTCGCGCCCTCTGAGTGGGTGACCACCAGAGGACGTGACGAATCGGGGAACCATGCGGACCTTCACCCGAAGGGGACTACTCGGCGTCGGCGCGGGCGCCGCGGCCGGACTCGGCCTCACCGCCTGTGGCACGCAGGCACCGTCGGACGGCCGGAACCACGCCGGCGGTTCCGGCGACCAGCCCTCGCAGAAGCCCACCGCGACCGCCCACCCCATCGGCGACGGCTCCACCTCCCGCACGGGCAAGCAGCCCCACCAGCCCGCCGCCCCCGAGCCGCTGGAACCCGGCCAGACGCCGCCGCAGTTCGTGATCTTCTCCTGGGACGGTGCGGGCGAGGTCGGCAACGGCCTCTTCCCGCGCTTCCTCGACCTGGCGAAGCAGCACGGCGCGTCCATGACCTTCTTCCTCTCGGGTCTCTACCTGCTCCCCGAGTCGAAGAAGCGGCTCTACGAGCCCCCGAACAACCCCCGCGGCGCCTCCGACATCGGCTACCTCACCGACGAGCACATCAAGTCGACGCTCACCAACGTCCGCCGCGCCTGGCTCGAGGGGCACGAGATAGGCACCCACTTCAACGGCCACTTCTGCTCCGGCCACGGCACCGTCGGCAACTGGACGCCCAAGCAGTGGCTCAGCGAGATACGGCAGGCGAAGGCGTTCGTGAAGGAGTGGCGGACCAACACCGGCTGGACCGACCTGCCCGCGCTCCCCTTCGACTACGACAAGGAGCTGGTCGGCGGCCGTACGCCCTGTCTCCTCGGCCAGAACAACCTGCTGCCCACCGCCCGCCAGCTGGGCTGGCGCTACGACGCCTCCTCGCCCGGCGGCCGTCAGGTCTGGCCCCAGAAGAAGCTCGGCATCTGGGACCTGCCGCTCCAGCAGGTGCCGTTCCCCGGCCGCAGCTTCGAGGTCCTGTCCATGGACTACAACATGCTCGCCAACCAGTCGGTCAACTCGACCAAGGCCCCGGCCTACAACTACCCGGCCTGGCGCAAGCAGTCGGCCCAGGCGTACATAGCGGGATTCGAGCGGGCATACACGACAAACCGGGCGCCGTTCTTCATAGGCAACCACTTCGAGCACTGGAACGGCGGCATCTACATGGACTCCGTCGAGGAGGCCTTCAAGCACATCGCCCGGGAGAAGGAGAAGGGCGCCGACGTGCGGATGGTCTCCTTCCGGCAGTTCGTGGACTGGATCGACGTACAGAAGCCCGAGGTCCTGGCCAAGCTGCGCACCCTGGACGTGGGGCAGCGCCCCGCGGGCGGCTGGAAGGGCTTCCTCAAGCAGGGAACCGCCGCCTGAAAAGGGCCTTTCCCGGACCAAGGGGGGTGCGCAAGATCCCCAGAACGGGCATGCGAAACTTTTCACATGAGTACCCGTAGCCGCGCCCTCCTGCTCGGCGCCATGGCTGCCGCGACGGCCCTGACCCTGTCCGCGTGCGGCAACGGCGGCACTTCCGGCGGAGGCGGCAACACCAACTTCGTCACCGGCAAGAACGGCATCGACACGGTCGCGAAGGGACACCGCGCGGCGGCCCCCGACCTGTCCGGCAAGACCATCGACGGCAGCACGCTGGACGTCGCGAGCTACAAGGGCAAGGTCGTCGTCATCAACGTGTGGGGGTCCTGGTGCAGCCCCTGCCGCGCCGAGGCGCCCTACTTCGCCTCCGTCTCCAAGGCGTACGCGAACAAGGGCGTCCAGTTCGTCGGCATCAACACCCGTGACACCAGCACCGGTTCCGCGGTCGCCTTCGAGAAGCAGAACGGCATCGACTACCCGAGCCTGTACGACCCGACGGGCAAGCTGATGCTCCGCTTCAAGAAGGGCACGCTCAACCCGCAGGCCATCCCCTCCACCCTGGTACTCGACCGGCAGGGGAACGTCGCGGCGCGCTCACTGGCGGCGCTCAGCGAGGAGAACCTGCTGAAGATGCTCAAGCCGGTCGTCGCGGAGAAGTGACGTGAGCGCACTCCTCACCGTCGCGGCCGCGACGGACGGACCGAACACGACCGTCATGAACGGCGCGCTGCTCCTCGCGCTGCCGGTCGCCCTGCTCGGCGGGCTCGTCTCCTTCTTCTCGCCGTGCGTGCTGCCGCTCGTGCCCGGATACCTCTCCTATGTGACGGGGGTCGCCGGTACCGACCTGGCGGAGGCCCGGCGTGGCCGGATGGCGTCCGGCGCCGCGCTCTTCGTACTCGGCTTCACCGTTGTGTTCGTGTCGAGCGGGGCCCTGTTCGGCTACTTCGGCCAGGACCTCCAGGAGCAGTCCGGCACTCTCAACAAGGTGCTCGGCGTCCTGATGATCGCCATGGGCCTGTTCTTCATGGGCCTGATGCCCTGGTTCACCCAGCGCGAGTTCCGCTTCCACCGGCGACCGGTGGCTGGCCTGGTCGGGGCGCCCCTGCTCGGCGCGCTCTTCGGGATCGGGTGGACCCCGTGCATCGGCCCGACGCTCGCTGCCGTACTGAGCCTGTCCTCACAGCAGGGCAGCGCGGGCCGCGGTGCCATACTGACCGTCGCCTACTGCCTGGGTCTCGGTGTGCCCTTCGTGCTCACCGCGATCGCCTTCCGGAAAGCGCTCGGCGCCTTCGGATGGGTCAAGCGGCATTACGTATGGGTGATGCGGATCGGCGGCACGATGATGATCGTGACCGGTCTGCTGCTGCTGACGGGTGTCTGGGACAGTCTCGTGCAGGACATGCAGTCCTGGTCCGCCGGCTTCACTGTGGGGATCTGATCGATGAGCAAGACCGACACCGAGCACACCGACCACACCGGTGAGAACGCCGAGCCGGACCTCGGCGAGGCGGGCTCGCAGCTCTCCACCGCCCCGGTCGAGCCGCCCGTCGTCCCCGGCCTCGGCCCGGTCGGCTGGGCCCGCTGGTTCTGGCGCCAGCTGACCTCGATGCGCGTCGCCCTGCTGCTGCTCCTGCTGCTGTCGCTGGGCGCGATCCCGGGCTCGCTGATCCCGCAGACCGGCGCCGACATCAACAAGGTGGCCGACTTCCAGAAGGCCCACAAGACGCTGGCGCCGGTCTACGAGAAGCTCGGCCTCTTCCACGTCTACAGCTCGGTGTGGTTCTCGGCGATCTACATCCTGCTGTTCGTCTCCCTCGTCGGCTGCATCATCCCGCGCGCCTGGCAGTTCGTGGGCCAGCTGCGCGGCCGCCCGCCGGGCGCCCCGAAGCGGCTGAACCGGCTCCCCGCCTACACGACCTGGCGCACCGCCGCGGCGCCGGAGGAGGTCCGCGAGGCCGCGCTCGGGCTGCTGAAGAAGCGGCGCTTCCGCTCGCACATCGCCGGGGACGCGGTCGCCGCCGAGAAGGGCTACGTCCGCGAGTTCGGCAACCTGGTCTTCCACGTCGCGCTGATCGTCCTCCTGATCGCCTTCGCCTCCGGCCAGATGTACAAGTCGGACGGCACCAAGCTGGTCGTCGAGGGCGACGGGTTCGCCAACTCGATCATCCAGTACGACGACTTCAAGTCCGGTTCGATGTTCAGCACCGACGACCTGGTGCCGTTCAGCTTCCACCTGCGCAACTTCAGCGCCGGCTACCAGACCAGCGGCCCCAGCAAGGGCACCCCGACCACCTTCAGCGCCGACATCGACTACGTCGACGGTGCGTACGGCAAGTCGAAGCGGACCACCGTCAAGGTGAACCAGCCGCTGCACATCGACGACGCCAAGGTCTACCTCGTCAGCCACGGCTACGCGCCCGTCATCACGGTCCGCGACGGCAAGGGCGACGTCGTCTACCGCGACGCGGTGCCGCTGCTCCCGTTGGACGGCAACATCACCTCCCAGGGCGTGCTCAAGGTGATGGACGGCTACAAGAACGCCCAGAACGTCAGCGAGCAGCTCGGCATCTCCCTGTTCTTCCTGCCCACCTACGGCGGCGGCTCCTCCGTCCTGTCCAGCTTCCCGGCGCTGGACAACCCGGTGCTGAACCTGACGCCGTACCACGGTGACCTCGGGGTCGACTCGGGCATCCCGCAGAGCGTGTACCAGCTGGACAAGTCCCACATGAAGGAGTTCAAGGACTCCAAGGGGGCGCAGTTCCGCGACAACCTCAGGCCCGGCCAGACCATGCAGCTGCCGAACGGCGCCGGTTCCGTGACGTTCGAGAAGGGCGTCAAGGAATGGGCCGGCTTCGAGATCGTCCAGGAGCCCGGCAGCGGCTGGGCGCTCGCCGGCGCCCTCGCCGCGATCTTCGGCCTGGCCGCCTCCCTGTTCATCCAGCGCCGCCGCGTCTGGGTGCGCGCGGTGCCGGGCCCCGACGGCGTCACCGTGGTCGAGATGGCCGGTCTCGGCCGTAGCGAGTCCGCGAAGGTGCCCGAGGAGCTGGGCGACCTCGCCGGCCTCCTGTACGACCAGGCGCCCGGGGCCCCCGACCCCGAGGACGTCCAACCCGTCACATCCCCCGACCCCGAAGTCGTACCTGCCGAAGGGCCTGAGAAGCGATGACTTCAGCCGCCGCAACCGTGCTCGCCAGCGCGACCAACGAGCATCTCGCGAGCATGAGCAACACGCTCATCTACTCCTCGATGGCCGTCTACACACTGGCCTTCTTCGCCTACATCTTCGAGTGGCTGCTGGGCAGCCGCAGCCGGGTCGCGCGCACCGCCAACGCGCTCACGAGCACGGCGGAGGCGAAGCGCACCGGCCCCGCCGTCACGGTCAAGCAGGCCGGCGGCACCGCGGTGCTGGAGCGCCCGAAGGTCGTCGTCCGCGCCGCGGCCGGCTCCCGGGACGTCCCGGACGGCCCCGGCGCCCACGGCGGCGACGAGCAGGGTGACCTCTACGGCCGGATCGCGATCTCCCTCACGGTCCTCGCCTTCCTGGTGGAGCTGGCGGGTGTGATCACCCGGGCGGCCTCCGTGCAGCGGGCGCCGTGGGGCAACATGTACGAGTTCAACATCACGTTCTCCACGGTCGCGGTCGCCGTCTACCTGACCCTGCTGGCCCTGAAGAAGAACGTCCGCTGGCTCGGCCTCTTCCTGATCACCACGGTCCTGCTCGACCTCGGCCTCGCCGTCACCGTCCTCTACACGGCGAGCGAGCCGCTGGTCCCGGCCCTGCACTCGTACTGGCTGTACATCCACGTCTCGACGGCGATCTTCTGCGGCGCGGTCTTCTACGTGGGCGCGGTGGCCACGATCCTGTACCTCTTCAAGGACTCCTACGAGAACAAGCTGGAGAACGGCGGCAAGCCCGGCAGCTTCGCCACCTCGGTCCTGGAGCGCCTGCCCGCCTCGGCGTCCCTCGACAAGTTCGCGTACCGCGTCAACGCGGCCGTCTTCCCCCTCTGGACCTTCACGATCATCGCGGGCGCGATCTGGGCGGGCAGCGCCTGGGGCCGGTACTGGAACTGGGACCCCAAGGAGACCTGGTCCTTCATCACCTGGGTCGCCTACGCCTGCTACCTGCACGCCCGCGCCACCGCCGGCTGGAAGGGCCGCAAGGCCGCCTACCTGGCGATGATCGCCTTCGGCTGCTGGCTGTTCAACTACTACGGCGTCAACATCTTCGTGACCGGCAAGCACTCGTACGCGGGCGTCTGAGTCACTGAGGGGCCACACTGGTCCCATGGCCGTCCTCCAGCTGCTGATACGACTGCCGAGGCCGATGGACCAGGTCTGGCCGAGCCTCTCCACCCCGGAGGGCCTGGCCACCTGGTTCACCCCCACGGACGTCCTGCAACCGAGACTGGGCGGCACGGTCACCCTGGGCGACCTGGGTACCGGCACGATCACGGCCTGGGACGTCGACCGCGTCGCCGAGTACACGGTCGACCCCGGCGGCAGAATCCGCTTCCACCTGGAACCCGACGGGGAGACGGGCAGCATCCTGCGCTTCACGCACGAGGGCGAGGCCGAGTCGGAGCAGACCTGGCGAGCCCGTTTCGAGCGCCTGCGTGATTCCCTGGCCTCTTGAGACAGACGCGAGCCGAAGCGCCCCTCTAGGGGCGCGGGGAACTGCGCGACAAGCCCCCACCGAACCCGCAGCTCACGACGGCGGCAAACACTCCGCCCCCGGCGGCTTCCCCTCCGGCCAGGCAACGGTCACGAACCGCGACCCCCCCGCCGCCCGCAACTCCACGATCGGCACCGCCTTGTCGTACGGATTCCCGTGCACGTCGAGGCAGATCCACCCACTCGCCCCGTCCACCCGCAGCGACCCCTTCACCTGCGGCCACTGCAACCCCACATCGGCCAGCGCCGGCACGGCCCGCCCCTCCGGCACCGCCTGCCGGATCCCGTGCACCGCGAGCCGCATCGCGTCGTACGCGATGATCAGCTGTCCGTCCTCCAGCGCCACCGGCCCGATCGGCCCCACCGGCGACTTCTCCGCGCTCTTCAGCAGCGCGTCCAGCGTCGCCATGCCGGCGGCCGAACCGCCCGTCCTCGGGCTGCCCGGGCCCCACGCGTCGGGATGGGCGAGGGCGGTGTAGCGCACCGACAGGGTGGGCCCGAGAGCGGCCCGGTTCAGACGGGCCTCCCCGGTCAGGTACGACCCCTCGTCCCCCGTCAGCACCGTGAACCTGCGGTCCTGGCAGCCCCGTCCGCCCAGCGCGTTGATGAACTGCCGCAGCTGCGTGTGCCGCCCGGCGAACAGGATCGTGTCGGTGGTCCGCGAGGTGTCGCAGATCAGGTTGGTGATCTGCCGGAACGTGTTCGCCGTCGTCCCCTCCTGGCTGCGGTCGGCCGGCGGGGTGAACGGCTGCGGTTCGTACGGCGAACCCTTGAGCAGGGTCAGGAAGGACTTCTGGAGGGTGCGCGTGTACGGGTCGCCCGGCCTGTCGTACACCAGGAGTGCCCGTCCGGCGCTGACCTTGGCGAACGAGGCCAGGGCACGGGCCTCGTCGGTGTTGGTCGGCGACACCCGCGCGAGACCGGGGTAGGGGTCCTTGCCGTCCTGCCCGTCGGCGAGGTCGTCGGCGGTGATGGAGGAGCCGACCACCGGGATGCCGAGCCGGGTCAGCTCCCTGACGGCCCTCTTGTTGTTGTCGGTGCTCTGTCCGACGCCCGCGACGGCCCGCAGCCGGTCCGTCCCGCCGGTCATGCCGGCCAGCCGGGTCACCATCTCCTGCCAGTACTGGCTGGTGGCACCGGGGTTGGCGAGGACCAGCCGGATCGCCGGGGCCTCGCCGTTGGAGTCGTGGTTGGCCTGGTACTGGGCGAGGTAGGCGCCCTGGAGTTCGTGCTGGATGTCGGTGAGACTGGCCGCCGCCGTCGAGGTGTACGGCAGCATCACCGCGACCGTGACGTAACTCCCGGCCTTCAGGCGGGCGTTCTCGCGGGCGATGGCCCGCACGGTGGGCCGCAGCTGTGGGTGCCCGAAGTCGAACGCGGTCGTCGCCACGCCCACGCATTCGGTGCTGCCCTCGGGTCTGGCCACCCCCGGTGCGCAGGAGCGGTCGTCGTGGGTGACCGTACGCACCCCGACGACCAGCGCGGCGACCAGTCCGGCCGCCACCAGCAGGGCCAGATACCGGCGCAGCGGGATCTCCCAGACGCCTTCACGCAACCACGTGCCCACGCCCCGCCCCGCCATCACGCCACCCCGCTCCGCTCGTCGTCGCCCTCGTCGTCGTCCGGTTCCGCGAGCGGGCGGCCCGCGAGCGCGGCGGCCGGCCAGTCCCGGGAGGCCCGCCACAGCAGCGCGTTGCCGGCCGGCCGCAGGTTGGACAGCTGCTCCAGCTCGAAGCGGAGCCGGTCGGCCACCTTCGGGTCGGGCAGCACCAGGGGATCGGCGAGCTGCCACACCGCGTGCAGCAACCGCCGTACCCGCAGGTGGAGTGCGGCGTCCACGCCGTCCGGCACCCGCTGGTCGGCGTCCGTGCGGCCCAGGGCCACCGCGGTGCGCCGGTCGCCGCGGCCGGTGAAGTCGCGCCCCTCGGCGTCATGGGCGTGGAAGTAGGGCGCGGAGGCGATGAAGCGCAGGGTGTCCAGCCAGTCGCGGGCGTCCAGGAGCGCGAAGCCGTCGCGGAGGTGGGCGACCGCGGGCTCGGTCCTGCCCAGGGCCAGCTGGTGGTGCAGCCGGAAGCGGGCGAGGCGGTCGGTGCCGAGGAGTTCCGCGTAGTGCCCGGCCAGCGTCGTGTGGGCGGTGCGCCAGCCGGCGTGGTCGGCGTCCCGCAGGTGCAGCCGCAGGAGCAGGAGGGTGCGCACGAAGGGGTCGCCGACGAACTGGCCGGGCACCACGGGCAGCCCCTCCAGGACGAGCCGGCTCTGCAACGCCCGTACGTCCGCGGGACCGAAGTCGTCCGGGAGCAGCGCGGCGGCCAGCACGCACGCCGAGTCGTGGTCGTGGGCGGCGGCCAGGACGGTGAGTTCGTCGAGGCGGTCGGCGGGGACCAGCCGGTCGAGGAGCTGGAGGTAGGCGGGGGCGGCCGGGCCCTCGTCGGTCAGCCGTACGCCGGCGGTGAGCAGTTCGCCGAGCGCGCCGGTCCGGTCCGGGTGCTGCGCGGCGGTCTCGGCGAGCAGGGTGACGCCCAGCGGGTTGCCGCCGGTCAGCCGGTGCACGGCCTGCGGGAGCCGGGGCGCGTCCGGGGTGTCCACGAGGTGCAGGGTGTCGTCCGGGGTGAGCGGCGGGAGGGCGACCAGCAGCGCCCGGGAGGACGGCGCCGCCGCGTCCGGTGTCCATCCGGTGCGCCGGGCGACCTCGGCCAGCTCCCGCCGGGCGCCGTGGCGCAGCAGCTCCCGGCCGTCGCCGCGCAGTCCGGCGACGAACGCCACGTGGTCGGTGACGCCGTCGGCGCGGTCCCGCAGCACCGCGTCCAGCAGGCCGGGCCCCGGCCCGGTCCCCACGTTGTCCAGCAGCACCAGCGGGCGGCCGAGCCGCCGCATGCGCGGCAGCACCCCCGCGTAGGCCTCCGTCAGGTCGGCGAGCAGGGCGCGCACCAGATACCGCTCGGCGTGTTCGCGGGAGGTGCCGCCCGCCCGGAAGTGCCCGGAGAGCAGGATCAGCCCGCGCTGGGCGTGGCCGCCCGCGTTGGGGTAGGCGCGGTACCAGACGGACGCCTTCTGCTGGCGGCGGCTGCTGAACCCCTCGGCGACCGACTCCAGGGTGGCCTCGATGGCTCCGGAGACCAGTGGTCCGGTGCCGGTCGCGGCGGCGACCACCTTCGCCGCGACCTTCCCGGCCCACCGTCCCGCGAACCCGCTGATCCACGAGCCGTTCTCGCCCAGCAGCAGGATCCGCTCCACCTCGCGCCTGATCCGCTCCGAGTCGGCGTCGCCCCAGCCCCCGGCGGCCACCGCGACCAGGCCGGACATCAGCCGGGGGAAGGTGATCCGGCCGGCGCCCGTCACCGGTTCGGCGAGCTGTTCGGCGACGACCAGCAGCGCCTGCGCGAGCGGCGACCAGGACTCGGCGGGCCGCTCGGCGGGCGGCGCCGCGAACTGCGGGTCCGCGCAGTCGGCCAGCGCGACCGGGGTGTGCCCCTGGTAGGCGTCGCGCAACTCGCCGAGCACCGCGCTCTTGCCGAGCCCGCGCGCCCCGGTCAGCACGACGAACGGCACCTCGCCGGGGTCTTCGACGGGATGGGCACGGTGGTGGTACGGCCGTAACCCGACGATTCTCGGCACGAGCCCGGCCGGCTCGACGTCGAACAGCGCTCCACGCCCGTGCAACCGTCTGTGCAAGGCAGTCCCCCCTCGACGCAAGTGTAGAAAGGGGAAGTTGCTTCAGGCCAGATCGCGTGGTGGCTGTTGGGTCACGAAACGGGCCCGGTGGGATCAGCCGACGGTGATCGAGTCGAGTTTGTCCCTCAGGTAGACGTGCGAGTCCACCGGTGGATACGTCACCCGTCCGACCGGCGCCGGAACGGACTCGACGGTCGTGCCCGGGGTGCACTCGCCGAAGTAGACGAGGGACATCAGCTCCTCGGTGGGGGCGTCGGCGGGCGGGGGGAGCACCCGGTGGCGGCCGGAGCGCCAGCGGTCGCCCGTCCAACGGGCCATCAGGTCGCCGATGTTGATGGTGAAGGCCGCCGGGTCGTAGGGGGCGTCCTCCCAGCCGCCCTCGTCGGTGTGGACCTGGAGCCCGCCCTTGCCGGCCTGCCGGTCCAGGATGGTCACCGTGCCGAAGTCGGTGTGCGGGCCGATCCGGAACTGCCCGGCTGCGGGCTCGCCGACGACGTCCGTTCCCGGGTACCAGTTGATGTTGAAGCCGTACGTCGGATGGTCCATGTGCCGGGAGAAGAAGTCCCGTTCCAGGCCGAGCGCGTACCCCAGCAGGGACAGCAGCTCCTTCTCCAGCTCCGCCATCCGCTCCAGGTACTCCTCGCAGAGCGGGCGCAGTTCGGGGATCTCGGCCGGCCACACGTTGGGCGCGTACCACTCGGCGTTGACCACCGGGTCCGCGAAGGGTTCGTGGGTCGCGAAGGTCAGCGACTCCTTCAGGTCCGGCGGGGTCTCGGTGCCCTCGGAGTAGCCGTTGGCCTCCGCGCCCGGCCCGAGCCAGCCGCGTCCGCCGACCTTCGCCTCGTACCTCTGCTTGGCCTCTGTGGGCAGCGCGAAGAACGCGCGGGCGGCCGCCCGTACCGCGGCGCGCAGCTCCGGGGCGACCCCGTGGCCGGTGACGAGCAGGAAACCGGCGGTCTGGAGGGCCGCGTCGACGGTCCGGGCGGTCTCCTGCCGGCCGGCCTCGTCGCCGTCCAGCCAGGGGCGCAGGTCGATGGTGGGGATGCGGGGGCCGGAGCCGGAACTCGTGCTACTCACCGATGTCCTCGTTCCACAGAGCCGGGTGGGTGTCGATGAAGTCCCGCATCAGTCCGACGCACTCCGGGTCGTCCAGCAGGACGATCTGCACCCCGTGCTCGGCGAGCCAGTCGTGGCCGCCGTGGAAGGTGGCCGCCTCGCCGATCACGACCCGGGAGATGCCGAACTGGCGGACCAGGCCGGAGCAGTACCAGCAGGGCGACAGGGTGGTCACCATGGTGGTGCCCCGGTACGTCCGCTGCCGTCCCGCCGCGCGGAAGGCGGCCGTCTCGGCGTGCATGGACGGGTCGCCGTCCTGGACGCGCCGGTTGTGCCCGCGGCCGAGCGGTTCGCCGTCGGCGCCGTAGAGCGCCGCCCCGATGGGGATGCCTCCCTCGGCGAGTCCGGCGCGGGCCTCGGCCACCGCGGTGCCGAGCCAGGCGCGGGCCTGGTCCTGGTCCAAAGGCTTCATGACTTCACTCTCCTGTGGCCGAAACACCGGGGCAACGTGCGGAAAGTACTCTCCGGGCAACCCGCAGCCGGACGAAATGTCAGCGCCGCTCTCCGCGCCCTGGAGGACCCCGTGCCCGCACTCACCCTCCGCGAAGTCCTGGCCCTCGATCTGGTGCTGGCGGCCCGGCCCGAACTGCTCGCCGGAGAGGACGCCCTCGACCGGCCGGTCCGCTGGGTCCACTCGAGCGAGGTCTACGAGGGCGCCAACTTCCTGGACGGCGGCGAGCTGCTGCTCACCAACGGCTTCGGGCTGACCGACACGGCCGAGGAGGTCCGCCGCCGCTACGTCCGGGAACTGACCGCACGCGGCGCGGCCGGTCTCGCGGTGGAGGTCGGCCGGGCCCTGCCGGCCATGCCCGCGGAGGTGACCGAGGAGGCCCGCCGGCTCGGCCTGCCCCTGCTGGCCCTGCACCGGGTCGTGCCCTTCGTCCGGATCACGGAGGCTGCCAACCGCGCGATCGTCGCGCGCGGGCTGTCCGGGCGGTCGGCGGACCGGCCCCGGGGCGACGACCACACGGCGGCCCTGCTGGCCGACCTGGCCGACCGGGCCGCACTCAACCAGCCGGAGGTGGACGCCCGCGCGGCGCTCGCCGGGTTCCGGCCGGGGCCGGGGGCGCGCCTCGTCGGGGTGTCGGTGCACGGACCGCGGGAGACCGGCGCCGTGGACCGGGCGGTACGACTGCTGGGCGGGGTCCCGGTGCTCCGGGCCGCCTTCCCCGGAGACGTCCTCGCACTGCTCGCGCTGCCGGCCGCCGGACGGGGTACGGCCGCCGACCCGGTCCGCACCGTCCAGGAAGCCTTCCGCGCAGCCGCCATCCCCCACCGCAACGACCCCTCCGGGCCGGCGGCCCCCTCTGAGCTCGGCGTCGACTCCGGGCGTGGTGCGGCTCCCGGCGGTCGTGCGGTTTCGGGGCGTGGTGAGGCTTCTGGGCCGGGTGCCGGCTCCGGGCGTGGTGCGGCATCCGAGCGTGGTGCCGCTTCCGGTCGCGGTGCGGTTTTTGGGCGGGGTGCCGGCTCCGGGGGCGCCGGCGCGCCCAGGGTCACCGTCGCCGTCGGACACGCGGTGGATGTCGGGGACGGCTGGTTGCACTGGAGCGAGACCCTGCGCGCGGCCCGTACGACCCTGGAGCTCGCGCTGACCGTGGCGCCCGCCGAACCCGGTGCGGCGGACGGACCGTCGGTGACGTCCGCCCGTGCCCTGGCGCTGGAGCGCGAGCTGACCCGAGGTGGGATCGCCGCCAACCGGGACCGCCTCGCCGCCCTGGTCCAGGGCACCCTGGGACCGTTGCTGGCCTGGGAGGCGGCACACGCCAGCGACCTGGTCCGCACCCTGGAGGTGCATCTGCGCCACGGCTGCTCCCCGACCCGCACGGCCGCCCTCCTGCACATCGGCCGCCAGTCCCTCTACCAGCGGCTGGAGCGCATCGAGTCGCTGCTCGGCCTGGAGATCGACGACCCGGACCTGCTGGGGGAACTGCTGACGGCGGCCTGCGCCCACCGGGTGGTCCGGGGGACGGGCGCGGCCCGGCCAAGGGGGCTGCGCACGGTGGCCTGAGGGACCGGCCCGCGACCTCACCCGTTCGAGGCAGCCCCGCGCGGCAGCCGAGCGCATCCGGGTGCGTGCCGCGTCCGCCGCGCACAGGCTGGGTGCGTGGGCCACGGGACCGGCGGTGACGCGATGATCGTGACGGTGGTGGCGGTGCCGGACGGGGACACCGCGAGCATCTCCGTTGCCGAGGCACGCCACCGCCTCGCCACGGAGCCGTTCCTGCTCCTCGGTGTCGAACTGCCCGAGGAGGCGGGGCCGGGGCCGGAGCCGGTGCTCCGGCGGCTCGGACTGGACGACTCCGACCTGGAGTGGTTCGGCCGGCAGGACGCGTCGCCGCGGGCCGAGTTCCTGGGCGACACCGCCGGGTTCGTCGTGCCGGTGGTCCATGAGGGCGGGGTCGCGTACGTGCACGCCCTGGCCTCCGACCGCTACCTGGTGATCGTCCACTGGGGCCGCCGGGCCGGGCTGGAGCGGGCCGTCACCGCCCAGGTCCGCCGGGAACGCCCGCACGACCCCGTGGCCACGCTGTTCCTGATGCTCCAGGAGGCGCTCACGACGTTCCGCCGGGCCGCGGTGCACGCGCTGCTCCAGGTGGAGGAGCTGGAGGACGACATGTTCGAGGCGCGGCGCCCCGAGCAGGTCTACCGGCTGTCCCAGCTGCGCCGCCACTCCGCCGTCCTGCACCACGCGCTGCTGCCCTACCTCCAGGGCATCGACGAGGTGATCACCCGCAGGATGATGAGCCGTGACTTCCCGGTGGAACGGCAGCGGCTCGCCCAGGAGTTCCAGCGGGCGGGGCGCCTGGTCCTCGCGGACATCGAGGCCCTCCAGGACGCCACCCGCCGGGCCTTCGCCAGTTACGGGTCCCTGGTCGCGGGCGAACAGAACGGCGTGATCAACCGGCTGGCCATCGTGTCCGTCATCTTCCTGCCCCTGTCGTTCCTGACCGGGTTCTTCGGCATGAACTTCGCGTTCCTGACGAACCGGCTGGAGACCAGGGACGAGTTCTGGCTGCTCGCCGTGGGCCTCCAGCTGCTCGCCGTCGTCGGCTCGCTCTTCCTGCTGCACCGCAGCCGGATCTGGCGCCGGCTGCGGGACGACTAGGGCCCTTCTGATGGATCTCCGCGGCGTCGCGACGCCCGGCACGCACGCTCGACGCACGGGGTGGCGGGCCAGGTGGCTCCGCCACATGACCGCCACCCCGCACGCCGATCGCACGCACCGAACGCCGCTCCTTCCCCCACGGAGATCCATCAGAAGGGCCCTAGAGGGACGATCCCAGCTTCAGCAGCGCCGCCACGATCGGACCCGCCGTGTCGCCGCCGTGGCCGCCGGCCTGGACCACGCCCGCGGCCGCCAGGTCGCCCT
This sequence comes from Streptomyces sp. NPDC006655, assembly GCF_040703965.1. Taxonomy (NCBI): domain Bacteria; kingdom Bacillati; phylum Actinomycetota; class Actinomycetes; order Kitasatosporales; family Streptomycetaceae; genus Streptomyces; species Streptomyces sp. NPDC006655. The sequence continues at coordinate 44,323 of NZ_JBEYJU010000013.1, forward strand.
TGTAGGCGGTGAACCAGCCGTTCGGCTTCTTCTGCCCGTCGACCTCGGCCGAGCCCGTCTTGGCGCCGTAGTCGGGTCCGAGCCCGGCCATCGCCTTGGCCGCGGTGCCGTACGTCGCCGTGTAGGACATGACCTCCTTCAGCTCGGACTGGGTCTTCGCGGACATCGTGCGCGAGGCCTTGGCGAGCGTCCGGTTGTCGACGCTCGGCGCGACCAGGTACGGCTGGTGGAAGGTGCCGGTCTCGACCGTGGCCGCCACCGACGCCATGTTCAGCGGGTTCATCCGCACCCCGCCCTGCCCGATCAGCGAGGCGCCCATCTGCGCGCCGCTCTGCACCGGGATCGAGCCGTCGAAGGTCGGCACGCCGATGGCCCAGTTGTCCATGCCGAGGCCGTAGACCTGCTGGGCCTCGGTGGTCAGGTCGCTGTCGGAGAGCTTCGGCGCGAAGTCGATGAAGGCGTTGTTGCAGGAGGCGCCGAAGCTCAGCTTGAACGTGCCCTTCTTGATCTCGGAGTCGTCGTCGTTGTGGAAGGTCCACCCGGCGAGCTTGTACGTCTTCGGGCAGGGGTGCGACGCGTCCGGGGTGATCAGGTTCTTCTCGAAGAGCATCGTCGAGGTGATGATCTTCATGGTGGACCCGGGGGCCAGGGAGCCCTGGAAGGCGACGTTGAAGCCGTGGCTGGAGTTGGCGACCGCGAGGATCTCGCCGGTCGAGGGGCGCACCATGACGACCGAGGCGTTCTTCCGGGTCATGACCTGCTTCTCGGCGGCCGCCTGGAGGGTCGGGCTGAGCGTGGTCCGCACCGTGCCCGGGGTGCCCTTGCTGAGCTCCAGGAGGGTCTTGTCGGAGAGCTTCGCCTTCTCGGACGCCCTGCCGCGCACCACGCGCAGTTCGACGCCGGCCCTGCCGCCGGCCTTCTTGCCGAACTTCTCGCGCAGTCCGTCGAGGACCGAACCCAGCGACGGGTACGCGGCGGTGGTGATCTTCCCGCCGTCGCGGTCCAGGGCGGTGACGGGCGGGGTGCCGGACTCGCCGGTGACCAGGGTGTCGCCGTCCTGGAGGTCGGGGTGGACGACGGAGGCGTGCCAGTCGACCAGCGGCCTGCCGTCGCTGGTGCGCCGGACGACGGTGAACGAGGAGGAGTACGACAGCGGCTTGCTGACGCCCTTGTAGGACACCGTCGCCTTCACCGAGAACGGCACCTTCGCGCCCGCGCGGGTGCCCTCGGTGAGGGTGACGTCCTTGATGTGGGCGTCCTTGCCGTAGCCGGTGAGCAGCCTGACGCAGGCCGCGGGGTCGTCCGTGACGGCGGCGGCCCGGGTGACCCTGCCCTGCTGCCAGGAGGCCAGGAAGGTGCGGGCCGTCGTGCGCACCTCGGTCGCCGACAGCGGGCCGGTCCTGACGTCCTTGTGGTCGGCCGTGCCGGAGGCCGCGTCCGCGGCGGCCCCGCCGTCGTACAGCGCGTAGCCGCCCAACCCGGCGGCGCCGACGACGACGGCGATCACCCCGCCGATGACGGCGGGTCTCTTCGTCCGCCGCTCGGCGACGCGCCTTCTCTTGCCCACAGTTCCTCCGCGCACTTTCCAGGGTCCCCGCCGCCCCGTGGCCCTCACGCTCCCCAACGACTGCATCAGCCTAGAGTCCCGCCCTGGGGGAGTGACGTCAGCCACCGATCCGTAGCACACTCGCGACAATCGGACCGGCCGCGTCGATGCCGTGCCCGCCGTCCTGGGTCATGGCCGCGGCGGCCACGTCGTTGCGGTAGCCGGCGAACCAGCTGTTCGACCTGGACTGCCCGTCGACCTCCGCCGAACCCGTCTTGGCGCCGATGCTGCCGCTCAGCCCGCGCATCACACCGGCCGCGGTGCCGCTGATCGCGGTGCGGTTCATCATGGCGCGCAGCTGTGCGGCCGTACCGGCCGACAGACCCTTGGCGGTGGCCAGTTCCCGCCCGTCCAGCTTCTGCGGGACGAGCACCGGCTGCCGGAAGGTGCCCGTCATCGCGGTCGCCGCGACGGAGGCCATGTTCAGCGGGCTCATCTGCACCTGGCCCTGGCCGATCAGGTTGGCCGCGGTGTCCGGGCCGCCGGAGGCGGGCACCCGGCCGTCGAAGCTCGGGATGCCGACCTTCCAGTTGTTCCTCCCGAGCCCGAAGCGGTCCTCGGCCTCCTTGGTGAGCGAGTCCACCTGGACCGAGTCCGCGTACTTCACGAACGCCGTGTTGCAGGAGCGCGCGAAGCTGTCCGAGAGGGTGGCCTTCTCGTCCGGCTGGAGCCCCTTGAGGTTGCTGAAGGTCTGGCTCTGCCAGGTCGCCGTGGGCGGACAGGGCGCCGGTCCGGTCGAGGTCGTCAGGCCGGTGTCGATGAGGGTGGCGGCGCTGATGATCTTCATGGTGGAGCCGGGTGCCAGCTCGCCGAGGAAGGCCGCGTTGAAGCCGTCCACGCGGTTGTTGGCGACCGCGAGCACCTCGCCGGTGCTCGGCTTGACGGCCACCACGGAGGACTCGGCGTACTTCGTCACCGCCGTCTCGGCGGCCGCCTGCACACGCGCGTCGAGCGTGGTGCGCAGCTTGCCCACCCGGCCCTCGGCGAGGGTCAGCAGCGTGGTGTCGGCGGCCTCCTGGGAAGCGTGGTGGACGACCAGCTCCACGCCCGGGGTGCCGCCCGCCTTGTCGCCGTACCGGCTGCGCAGCTCGTCCAGGACCGGACCGAGCGACGGGTACGCGTCCTTGGTGAGGACCTTGCCCTCGCGGTCGACGGCCTCGATCGGCGGGCTCGCGGCCTCGCCGGTGGCCAGGGTGTCGCCGCGCCGCAGCTGCGGATGGACCACGGAGGGCTGCCAGTCGACGAGCGCGCGGTGCGTGGTCTGGCCGCGCACGATCCGCAGGGAGCTCCGGTAGGCGAGGGGCTTCGACTTCCCGCCGTAGGTCACGGTCGCCCGGACGCCGAACGGCACGGTGGCGCCGTGGGCCTCGCCGGGCGTGATGTGCACGTCCTTGATGTGCGCGGTGGCGCTGAAGGAGGTGAGGACCGGTTCGGCGTCGGCGGAGTTGTTCGTGAACGACGCGGCCTCCACCGACCGGCCCTTCTCCCAGGCCGTGAAGAACTTCTGCGTGGTGTCCTTGATCTCGTCGTCGGTGGGCGGCCCGGTCCGCACGGCCGGTGTGCTGTCGCCCCTGAGCGCCGACAGCACGTTGTAGGCGCCGTAGCCCGCACCGCCCACCATGACGGTGCAGACGCTGCCGACGACGGCGGCCTTGACCCCCTTGCGCATGGCGCGAAATCCCTCCCCGTGTGCTTTTGCCGCATATTGTGAACGCGTTCAAAAGCTGGTCGTGACTCGCACTGTAGGTCGTGGTGGGCTTCCCGTGACAGAGGTTGACCGATTGTTGGCCGAACGGGGATCAGGGATGTGTCTCAGACCCAGGTATCCAGCCACATCCGTGAACGCCAGGAGTCGATGGGGATCGCCGTGCCCGTGTACAGGGGCCAGAAGTAGATGAAGTTCCAGGCGATCAGCAGCACCAGGACGCCCGCACCGGAGGCGCCGACCAGCCTGCGGGTGTCGCTGGAGCCCGGCGGGCCGACGATCGCGCCGATCATCATGGCCACCGTCAGACACAGGAACGGCACGAAGACGACGGCGTAGAAGAGGAAGATCGTGCGCTCCTGGTACATGAACCAGGGCAGGTAACCGGCCGCGATGCCGCAGGCGATGGCACCGGCCCGCCAGTCCCGGCGGAAGGCCCAGCGCCACAGGACGTAGGCGATCGCGAAACAGGCCGCCCACCACAGCAGCGGCGTGCCGATCGCGAGCACCTCACGGGCGCACTTCTCACCGGCGTCCGAGGGGCAGCCGTCCGCACCGGGGGACGGCGACTCGTAGTAGTACGACACCGGGCGGCCCAGCACGATCCAGGACCACGGGTTCGACATGTACGTGTGCGGCGACGACAGGCCGATGTGGAACAGGTACACCTCGTGCTCGTAGTGCCACAGGCTGCGCAGCCAGTCCGGCAGGAACGTCCAGTCCCCGCCCTTGCCGTCACCGGCCGCCCAGTTGCGGAAGTAGCCGCCGGTGCCGTCCGTGGGGGAGAGGATCCAGCCGATCCAGGACGTCAGGTAGACGGCGATCGCCACCGGGACCGTCGCCAGGAACGTGATCCCCGTGTCGTGCGTCAGGACCGCCCGGTACGGATGCGCGGCACCGGCCACCCGGCGGGCGCCCACGTCCCACAACAGCGCCATCACGCAGAACGCGGCCAGCACGTAGAGCCCGTTCCACTTGGTGCCGATCGCGAGCCCGAGCAGCAGGCCCGCGGCCCACCGCCAGGGGCGCCAGCCGAAGCGGAAACCGTCGGCCACGCGCGCGTCGGGACGGATCCGGCCGTCCGCGTCCGGCGGCAGCGCGGCGGCGAGCCTCGCCCGCGACCTGTCCCGGTCGACGACCAGACAGCCGAACGCGGCCAGCACGAAGAACATCAGCACGCCGTCGAGCAGCGAGGTGCGGCTCATCACGAAGTGCAGGCCGTCCACCGCCATGAGCGCGCCCGCGAGGCAGCCCAGGAACGTCGAGCGGAAGATCCGGCGCCCGATCCGGCACAGCAGCAGCACGCTCAGCGTGCCCAGCAGCGCCGTCATGAAGCGCCAGCCGAACGGGTTGAAGCCGAAGATCAGCTCACCGAGCCCGATGACGTACTTGCCGACCGGCGGGTGCACGACGTACGCCGCGTCCGCCGGGATCGTCAGGTGGCCGTTCGACTGGAGGATCAGGTCGTTGGCGTTCTTGTCCCAGTTGACCTCGAAACCGCGGTGGACGAGCGCCCACGCGTCCTTCGCGTAGTACGTCTCGTCGAATATCACCGCCTTCGGGCTGCCCAGGTTCCAGAACCGCAGCAGGCCCGCCATCAGCGTCACCAGGAGCGGGCCGCCCCAGGCCGACCACCGCGTGATCCGGTCGGCGAGCACCGGGGGCACGCCCAGCGCGAGCCACAGCCGCGAGCCGGGCTCCGCGTACGGCGGCACCAGGCGGTCGACGACACCGGCGCCCTCGGCGCCTCTGCCGCCGGCGGTGCCCGCCGTGCGCGCCGGGCTCTGCGGATAGCCGAACCGGCGCAGCCGCTGCTGCCACGCCGGCCGCTGGTCGGGCGCCGCCTGGTCCTGCCGGGTGTCCGTGGAGGACGCGGTACTGGTCACCGCGCCATCGTAGGGAACCGTTCTGTGTGAGTCCCGTGCAATGGGTCTTCACGGTGGGTTCCTTTGCGATCGGCCCGGGCTGGGAGGATGGGGGAGTGACTGGAACCCTTGTCCTCGCAGGCACCCCCATCGGCGACGTCGCGGACGCGCCGCCCCGGCTCGCGGCCGAGCTGACCGGCGCCGACGTCATCGCGGCCGAGGACACCCGGCGGCTGCGGTGGCTCACCCAGGCGCTCGGTGTGACGCCCACGGGCCGCGTGGTGTCGTACTTCGAGGGCAACGAGGCCGCCCGCACCCCCGAACTGGTCGAGGAACTCGTCGGCGGCGCGCGCGTGCTGCTCGTGACCGACGCCGGAATGCCCTCCGTCTCCGACCCCGGCTACCGGCTGGTCGCCGCGGCCGTGGCGAAGGAGATCCGCGTCACCGCCGTCCCGGGGCCGTCGGCGGTGCTCACCGCGCTCGCGCTCTCCGGACTGCCCGTCGACCGGTTCTGCTTCGAGGGCTTCCTGCCCCGCAAGGCGGGCGAGCGCCGCTCCCGCCTCCAGGAGGTCGCCGAGGAGCGCCGCACCCTCGTCTACTTCGAGGCCCCGCACCGCCTCGACGACACGCTCGCCGCCATGGCCGAGGTCTTCGGAGCCGAACGCCGGGCCGCCGTCTGCCGTGAGCTGACCAAGACGTACGAGGAGGTGCGCCGCGGCCCGCTGGCCGAGCTGGCGGTGTGGGCCGCCGAGGGGGTGCGCGGCGAGATCACCGTGGTGGTGGAGGGCGCGCCGGAGCGAGGGCCCGAGGAGCTGGACGCGGCGGAGCTGGTGCGGCGGGTGCGAGTGCGGGAGGAGGCCGGGGAACGGCGCAAGGAGGCGATCGCGGCGGTGGCGGTGGAGGCGGGAATTCCGAAGCGGGTCGTTTTCGACGCCGTGGTCGCAGCGAAGCGTGTTGAGGGGTGAGGTGGGGTTCTGGGGCGCCGTCGTGGTTGCTTTCGTGTAGTTGGGTGCCGGCCGGTGGGGGCTTGTCGCGCAGTTCCCCGCGCCCCTGAAAGGGGCGCTTCGGTGAGCGGTGTCGCAAGGGGGCGCTGTTGATCTCCGAGCGCGCCGCTTCTCCTTTGAGCGTGCGCCCCTGACCTGCGGAAATGAGTCCTATGAGCAGGGAGCTTCTCCTCTGAGCGCGCGCCCCACAGGACGGTAAAGCAAGGCGGGGAAAGGCAAAGGCAATCCCCCCTTCGCGAGGCCGATTCGGCAAGTGAAGTCCAAATCGCCTCCAACACTCGACAGCCCTGCTGCATTCGCGCCGGTGAAGGCGTCCACTGGTCAGCAGGGACGCACCCGTCCCTCACCCCCATGGGATTCCGGGGGGAATCCCGCGCCGGGGGTGCTTGTCCAGCGGACAAGAGGAGCTGGCATGAGTGAGATCGCAGGGCAGACCGGCCTCCGTGGTGCGGCCACAGCCGTCGTCCACGAGTCGTATTCCTTCGCCTGCATGCGGTGCGGGCACGGCTGGGAGCAGTCGTACGAGATAGAGCACCACACGGACGCCGACAACCACGAGTTCGTCACGTACGTGGCGAACGGCCGCGTGGTGCCGTCCCCGCTGAGCCGGCCCGCGTGCCAGAACTGCGACGGACAGGTCGTGCGGATCATGCGTGCGGGCCAGGTCTCGTCGGTGCAGAACGCGGCCCACCGGTCGCAGCAGCACCGGCCGCCGCGGCCCAGGCCGGCCGGGGAGGACGGTACGGAGCCCGGACCCGAGGCGGCGGCGACGGAGGCCTCCGCACGGGCCGAGGCGGACCACCACTGGCACCTGTCCGATCTCCTGCACCCCTTCCAGCGCAAGGCGAGCTGACCCGGGCGCGGGTCCGGCGGGGCATGCCCCTTCCGTAGGATCGGGGCATGCCTTCGAACGCCGCCGGTACCGGCGCCTCCGGTACGTCCGACAAGAACGCGGCACCGCCGCTGCCGGAACCCCTCCGGGTGCCGGTCGCCGACTCCCACACCCATCTCGACATGCAGTCCGGCACCGTCGAGGAGGCCCTCGCGAAGGCCGCGTCGGTGGGGGTGACGACGGTCGTCCAGGTCGGCTGCGACCTCAAGGGCTCGCGCTGGGCGGCCGACACCGCGGCCGCCCACGAGCACGTCCACGCGACCGTGGCCCTGCACCCCAACGAGGCCCCGCGGATCGTCCACGGGGACCCCGACGGCTGGTCCCGGCAGGGGGCGCGCACCGCGGGCGGCGACGCCGCGCTGGACGAGGCGCTGGCCGAGATCGACCGGCTGGCCGGGCTGCCCCAGGTTCGGGGCGTCGGCGAGACCGGCCTGGACCATTTCCGCACCGGACCCGGGGGCAAGGCCGCGCAGGAGCGTTCCTTCCGCGCGCACATCGAGATCGCCAAGCGGCACGGCAAGACCCTCGTCATCCACGACCGCGACGCCCACGCCGACGTCCTGCGGATCCTCAAGGAGGAGGGCGCCCCGGAGCGGACCGTCTTCCACTGCTACTCCGGGGACGCCGAGATGGCGGAGGAGTGCGCCCGCGAGGGCTACTTCATGTCCTTCGCCGGCAACGTCACCTTCAAGAACGCCCAGAACCTGCGGGACGCGGTGGCGGTGGCCCCCCTCGAACTCCTCCTGGTGGAGACCGACGCGCCCTTCCTGACCCCGGCGCCGTACCGCGGACGGCCCAACGCCCCATATCTCATTCCGGTCACGGTGCGCGCGATGGCCGCCGTGCGGGGAATCGGCGAGGACGCCCTGGCGACGGCCCTGGGCGCCAACACCGCCCGCGCCTTTGACTACTGAGGGTATATCGATCATAACTGGCGTGTAACGACCGTCGGGTTGCGGCTCGGATCCGGTCGCGACCGTGCGTAGTCGTGCCGCTTTGGAGAGTGACGGGAGCTCCGCTAGGTTCTGGGGGCCCGATCCGGACCCGTCTGGCCCTCTGGAGCGTGTCGGCGTGAGCGCATCGCAGTACGAGACGCCAAAGGCGTACGACCCCTACGGCATGTCAGGGGCGCACGGCGCCGCCGGCACACCCCCGGCGCAGGGGGGCCACCGGGCGCCCGGCGCCTGGGGCGCGCACGGGGAGTACGGGGCCTACGGCACGCCCGGCACTGCCGGGGCGCACGCCGTGCACGGCGTGCGCGGTGCCTACGGGACGTACGGCGGCCACGGAGCGCCGGGTGTGACCGGCGTGCACGGCGCACAGGACGTGTACCGCGCACAGGGCGTGCGGGCAAGGTACGACGCCGAGACCCTCGGCTACGGCATGGCCTACGGCGGCGACACCTACCGGCCCGCCTACGAGGCGGCGGCCGGGGCGGTCCCGTCGGCGGCGTCGGCGACGCAGGGGCGGGCGCAGACACGGGCTCAGGCACGCGCCCATGCCCAGGCGCAGGCGCAGGCGCAGGCGCAGGCGCAGGCCCAGACCCAAGCCCAGGCCCAGGTACGGGCTCAGGCCCAGACGCAGGTGCGGGCGGACGGTCGACAGGCGGCGGCCCGCGGGTACGCGAGCGAGCCGGCGTTCGCGCGGCAGGGCGGACGCGGGCCGGAGGGCGAGGCGCGGGAGGCGGGCGCGCACGCCGTGGGAGGCCGGCGTGCCGCACGCCGGCGCAGGGCGCGGTACGGACAGCGGCCGGAGTCCGCCGTCCGCCGTCTGCTGCCCCAGGCGCTGGTCGTCGTGTTCCTCGCCGGCGGCACCACCGCCTTCCTCGCCAAGGACAAGGCGATCGAACTGACCGTCGACGGCAGGCCGCGCACCCTGCACACGTTCGCCGACGACGTCACCGGTCTGCTGGCCGAGCAGGGCGTACCCGTGGGCGTGCACGACGTGGTGGCGCCCGCCCCCGGCACCGCCCTGGCCAGCGGCGACGAGGTCGCGGTGCGCTACGGCCGTCCCGTACGGCTCACTCTGGACGGCGAACCGCGCGAGGTGTGGACGACGGCGCGCACGGTCGACGGGGCGCTGAGGCAGCTGGGGGTGCGCGCCGAGGGCGCGTACCTGTCGGCGTCGCGCTCCCAGAGCATCGGGCGCGCCGGCCTGGCGCTCGACGTCCGCACCGAGCGCACCGTCACCGTCCTGGCGGACGGCCGGACCCGCACCATCCGCACCAACGCCGCGACCGTCGGCGAGGCCGTCGAGGAGGCCGGCGTCACCCTGCACGGCCAGGACACCACCTCCGTGCCGCCGACCGGCTTCCCGCGCGACGGGCAGACCGTGACCGTGCTGCGGGTCAGGGGCAGCAAGGAGGTGCGCGAGGAGGTGATCCCGTTCGATGTGCGGCGGACCCAGGACCCGAGCCTGTTCAAGGGCACCGAGGTGGTCGAACAAGCCGGGCGGCCCGGGCTGCGGCGGGTCACGTACTACCTGCGGACCGTCAACGGGGTCCGGCAGAAGCCGCACCGCGAGTGGTCCGAGCTGGTGCGCGAACCGACCGCGCAGCTCGTGAAGGTGGGCACCAAGCCGCACCCCGACTCGGTCAAGGGCGCCGACGGCCTGAACTGGCACGGGCTCGCCGTCTGCGAGTCCGGCGGCCGCCCCCACGCGGTGGACCCCTCGGGGACGTACGGCGGGCTGTACCAGTTCGACACCCACACCTGGCACAGCCTCGGCGGCAGCGGCCGTCCGCAGGACGCCCCGGCCGACGAGCAGACGTTCCGGGCGAAGAAGCTGTACGTGAGCCGCGGCTCCACGCCCTGGCCGCACTGCGGGGCCCGGCTGCACGGGTGACCGGCGTGACCGGGGTGACGTGACAGACCCGGGGTGACCGGGGTGACCGGCGTGATCGGGGTGACGGGACTGACCCGGGGTGATCGGGGTGACGGGACTGACCCGGCGTGACTGGGGTGACCGGCGTGATCGGGGTGACGGGGCTGACCCGGGGTGACGGGGCTGACGCGGGGTGATCGGGGTGACGGGGCTGATCCGGGGCGACCGGGGTGACCGGGCTGACTGGGGTGACCGGGGGGAGGCGTCCCCGGCGGCCCGTACCCTTGTCCCGTGAGCAGCCCCACCCCCGACGCCCTCCTCGGCCCCGCCGACATCCGTGAGCTCGCGGCAGCGCTCGGTGTACGCCCCACCAAGCAGCGCGGCCAGAACTTCGTGATCGACGCCAACACGGTCCGCCGCATCGTCCGCACCGCCGAGGTCCGCCCGGACGACGTCGTCGTCGAGGTCGGGCCGGGGCTCGGGTCCCTCACCCTCGCCCTCCTGGAGGTCGCCGACCGGGTCACCGCCGTCGAGATCGACGACGTCCTGGCGAGCGCCCTGCCCGCGACGATCACGGCGCGCATGCCGGCGCGCGCGGACCGGTTCGCGCTGGTCCACTCCGACGCGATGCACGTCACCGAGTTGCCTGGGCCCCCGCCGACCGCGCTCGTCGCGAACCTCCCCTACAACGTCGCCGTCCCCGTCCTGCTCCACATGCTGGAGACCTTCCCCAGCATCGAGCGGACGCTGGTGATGGTGCAGTCCGAGGTCGCCGACCGGCTCGCCGCCGCGCCCGGCAACAAGGTGTACGGCGTGCCCTCCGTCAAGGCCAACTGGTACGCCGAGGTGAAGCGCGCCGGTGCCATCGGCCGCAACGTCTTCTGGCCCGCGCCGAACGTCGACAGCGGGCTGGTCTCCCTCGTCCGGCGCGCCGAGCCGCTGAAGACGAAGGCGTCCAGGAAAGAGGTCTTCGCGGTCGTCGACGCGGCGTTCGCGCAGCGCCGCAAGACCCTGCGGGCGGCGCTCGCCGGCTGGGCCGGGTCCGCGGCGAACGCCGAGGCGGCCCTGGTCGCGGCGGGGGTCTCGCCGCAGGCCCGCGGGGAGTCCCTGACGGTGGCGGAGTTCGCAAGAATCGCCGAGTCCGCGCCCGCGGCCCCCGAGGCGCCCCCGGCGTCCCCCGAGTCCCAGGCAGAGGAGTCCGGCAAGTGAGCGTCACCGTGCGCGTGCCCGCCAAGGTCAACGTCCAGCTCGCGGTCGGCGCCGCCCGCCCGGACGGCTTCCACGACCTCGCCAACGTCTTCCTCGCCGTCGGCCTGTACGACGAGGTCACGGTCACCCCCGCCGACGAGCTGCGCATCACCTGCGAGGGTCCGGGCGCCGACCAGGTCCCCCTGGACCGCACCAACCTCGCCGCGCGCGCCGCGCTCGCCCTCGCCGCCCGCCGCGGCGTCGAACCGGCCGTGCACATCCACATCGTCAAGGACATCCCGGTCGCCGGCGGCATGGCCGGGGGAAGTGCCGACGGGGCGGGCGCGCTCTTCGCGTGCAACGAGCTCTGGCGCGCCGGCGCCTCCCGCGACGAACTCCTCGCCATCTGCGCCGAGCTGGGCAGCGACGTGCCGTTCAGCCTGGTCGGCGGCGCCGCACTGGGGACCGGCCGCGGTGAACGCCTCACCGCACTTGAAGTCGGCGGCACCTTCCACTGGGTGTTCGCGATGGCCGGGCGCGGTCTGTCCACCCCGGCCGTCTTCCGCGAGTTCGACCGGCTCGCCGAGGGCCACGACATCCCCCAGCCCGTCGCCTCCGCCGACCTCCTCGCCGCGCTCGCCAAGGGGGACCCGGACGCGCTCGCCGCCGCCGTCTCCAACGACCTCCAGCCCGCCGCGCTCTCCCTCTTCCCGGAGCTCGCGGCCACCCTCGACACCGGCAGGGCGGCCGGTGCCCTCGCCGCGCTGGTCTCCGGCTCCGGGCCCACGACGGCGTTCCTGGTCCGCGACGCCGAGGGGGCGGCAGCGGTCTCCGAGGCCCTGCGCGCCTCGGGCACCTGCCGCGCGGTACGCACGGCGACGTCCCCCGCACCGGGTGCGCGGGTGCTCACCCCTGCCCAGGCCCCCACGAAGACCCCCATGCAGGACCCGGGCGCCCCGGTCGGCGCGTGAGCCCCGGCGCCGCGCACCCCGGCGTGGCCCGGCGGGGGCCGGACCGTACCGGGGTGGGTGTGCCGGTCAGCCGGCCTGGCGTACGGCGTGCAGGGATCCGCTCAGCGTGCCCTCCTGCTGCTCGTAGTGGGACAGGGCGAGGCCCAGACCGATGAAGGTGGGAGCCCACTCGCCGACGAAAATGCCCCAGCGGTCGGCGCGTTCGACACCGGCCTTCTCGGCTTGGAGGCTGGTCAGCCACGAGGCGAAGCTCAGCCCGATCGACGCCAGGCCGGCGATGTAGGCGTGCTCGCTGCGTACGCCCATGTCGTGAAGCTTTTTGATCACCATAGAGCTGTCTCCGTTCTGTACGGGATCACCTCTACGGGAGCACGTATCGGAGTAACGCGCAGCTTTTGCCCCATTCGCGAGATTCGCTCAGATTTCGACCTTTGTTGTTCTCGCCGCCCTGAGCCCTGTCGGCGCCGTCCGTCCGGGCTGTAGGTGATCTGTAGGCGACGTGTCGGCGTCCGCTGGAACCGTGGGAACCGAGTTGCCCGGCAGTCAGCCGCAGCCGACCTCACCCGGCAAGGGAGCCCCGTCGCCATGTCGTCCGCATCCTCCACCCCGCCCTGGAACGTCCACCGCCTGCCGCGCGCCGACGGCCGCGTCTTCCTGGTCACCGGCGGCAACGCCGGCATCGGGTACTTCGTCGCGGAGCAGCTGGCGGCGACCGGAGCGACCGTCGTACTCGGCAGCCGGAATCCGGCGAAGGCCGAGAACGCCATGGCTTCGATACGCGGGCGGGTCGCCGGCGCGCGGGTGCGGGCCGTACGGATGGACCTCGCCGACCTCCCCTCGCTCCGCGAGACGGTGGAGTCACTGGAGCCGGGACGACTCGACGCGGTGGTCCACAACGCCGGTGTCGCGCTCGACGACCCCCCGCGCCAGGAGACCGGGGACGGCCACGAGCTCATGTTCGGCACGAACCACCTCGGGCACTTCGCTCTGACCCGGTGGCTGATGCCGTTGCTGTCGGCCGCGCCCGCGGCCCGCGTCGTGACCATGGGCAGCTTCGCGGCGAAGTCCGAGCGACTCGACCTGGACGACCTCCAGTCCCGCGTGGACTACCGGCCCAAGCGCACCTACGGGCGCTCCAAACTGGCGCAGATGTACTTCGGCGTCGAACTCGACCGCCGCCTGCGCGCCGTCGGCAGCACGGTGTCGAGCGTGGTGGTCCATCCCGGCGGCGCGCTGGACTCCCTCACCCCCGCACGGCCGCCCGTGCACACGCGGACGGCGGGCGCACGGCTGGGCGCGGCACCCGCCGCCCTCCTCGTCCAGGGCAAGCACGCGGGCGCGTGGCCGGCGGTCCGGGCGGTGCTCGACCCGGCCGTGCACGGCGGCCTGCTCTGGGCCCCGCGCGTCTTCGGCCTGCGCGGCGAGCCCCGCCCCGAACCCCTGTGGGACCACCTCGCCGACCCGCGTGCCGCGGCCCGGCTGTGGGACGCCAGCCGCGACCTGACCGGCACCGACCCCGATACCGCCATCGGCTAGGGCGCCCCCGGCCACGGGCACGCGGAAAGCGGCTCCCGGCCGGGCGGCCTCCCCGCGCGCATTACGCTGGGAGGCTGACCGTCCCCGTGCGCAGGAGTGAAATGGCCGTCAACCTGGTCAATGTCGAGAACGTCAGCAAGGTCTACGGCACCCGTGCCCTGCTGGACGGTGTCTCGCTCGGCGTCTCGGAGGGCGACCGCATCGGCGTGGTGGGCCGCAACGGCGACGGCAAGACCACCCTCATCCGGATGCTCGCCAAGCTGGAGGAGGCCGACACCGGACGGGTCACGCACTCCGGCGGACTGCGCCTCGGCGTCCTCACCCAGCACGACTCCCTCGACCCGGCCGCCACCGTCCGGCACGAGGTGATCGGCGACATGGCCGACCACGAGTGGGCCGGCAACGCCAAGGTCAGGGACGTCCTCACCGGCCTCTTCGGGGGACTGGACCTGCCGGGCTTCCCCAAGGGCCTGGACACCGTCATCGGCCCGCTGTCCGGCGGTGAGCGGCGGCGCATCGCGCTCGCCAAGCTGCTCATCGAGGAGCAGGACCTGCTCGTCCTGGACGAGCCCACCAACCACCTCGACGTCGAGGGCATCTCCTGGCTGGCCAGGCACCTGCGCGAGCGCCGCTCGGCGCTGGTCTGCGTCACCCACGACCGCTGGTTCCTCGACCAGGTCTGCACCCGCATGTGGGACGTGCAGCGCGGCGCCGTCTACGAGTACGAGGGCGGCTACTCCGACTACGTCTTCGCCCGCGCCGAGCGCGAGCGGATCGCGGCCACCGAGGAGACCAAGCGGCAGAACCTGGTCCGCAAGGAGCTGGCCTGGCTGCGCCGGGGCGCCCCCGCCCGTACCTCCAAGCCGCGTTTCCGGGTGGAGGCGGCCAACGAGCTGATCAAGGACGTGCCGCCGCCGCGCGACAGCTCCGAGCTGATGAAGTTCGCCTCCTCGCGGCTCGGCAGGACCGTGTTCGACCTGGAGGACGTGACCGTCCAGGCCGGCCCCAAGGTGCTGCTCAAGCACGTCACCTGGCAGCTCGGCCCCGGCGACCGCATCGGCCTGGTCGGCGTCAACGGCGCGGGCAAGACCTCGCTGCTGCGCGCCATGGCCGAGGCCGCGCGGACCGACGGCGAGGCACAGCCGGCGGGCGGCCGGGTCGCCGTCGGCAAGACCGTGAAGCTCGCCTACCTCTCCCAGGAGGTCGCCGAACTCGACCCGAACACCCGGGTCCTGGAGGCGGTTCAGCAGGTCCGCGAGCGCGTCGACCTCGGCAAGGGGCGCGAGATGACCGCCGGTCAGCTGTGCGAGACGTTCGGCTTCGGCAAGGAGAAGCAGTGGACGCCGGTCGGTGACCTCTCCGGCGGTGAACGCCGCCGCCTCCAGCTGTTGCGCCTGCTCATGGACGAGCCGAACGTCCTCTTCCTGGACGAGCCCACCAACGACCTCGACATCGAGACCCTCACCCAGCTGGAGGACGTCCTCGACGGCTGGCCCGGCTCGATGATCGTCATCTCCCACGACCGGTTCTTCGTCGAGCGCACCACCGACCGCGTCTTCGCCCTGCTCGGCGACGCCACCCTGCGGATGCTGCCGCGCGGCATCGACGAGTACCTGGAGCGCAGGCAGCGCATGGAGGAGGCGGTCGCCGCCACCGCCGTCGCCCCGAAGGCCCCCTCGGCCGAGCGCAGCGCCGCCGACCAGCGTGCCGCCAAGAAGGAACTCCAGAAGATCGAGCGTCAGTTGGACCGCATCTCCGAGAAGGAGACCAAGCTCCACGACCAGATCGCCGCGAACGCCACGGACTTCACCAAGGTCGCCGAACTGGACGCCCAGCTGCGGGACCTGGCCGGTGAGCGTGAGGAACTGGAGTTGCGCTGGCTGGAGTTGGCGGAGGACGCGTAGCACTCCACCGGCGTGAATCAGCCGCGCACCACCGGGCGCACAACTCCCTTGCGTGCGCCCGGTGAAGGGGGCGTGAAGGCGCGTAACGGTGGCATCACGGGGCGGTTCTGCCTTGGGGACGGTGGGTGACACGGCCCCGGGGCCTGTCGGTGACGGGTGATAGAAAGGTCGCTCTGAGAGCAGTCTGAGAGCGTCCCGGGCCCGGCACGGATCCCGGGACGTGGCTAAAAATCAGTGAACGGGGGAAGCGCGCTGATGACTCAGCCACCGCACCAGCCGCCGCAGGGCGGCTTCGGACCACCACTGGACCAGCCGCCGGCCGGTGGCTTCGGCGCCCCGCACCAACCGCCCGCGCAGGGAGGGTTCGGCGCCCCCCAGGGCACTCCTCCGCCTCCTGCCCAGCCGCCCCAGCCGGGCTACGGCTACCCGCAGCAGCCCGGCCCGTACGCCGCGCCCGGTCCCTACGGCCACCCGCAGCAGCCCACGGTCCCGCAGCCCGGCTACGGCCACCCCCAGCAGCCGCCGTACCCGGGCGGCCCCGGGGTCACCCCACCTCCCGGCGGTACGGGCGGCGGCCCGTTCAAGGGGAGGACCGCGCTGGTCGTCGCGGCGGTGGTGGCCGGGCTGTTGGTCGTCGGGGGCACGGTGTACGCCGTGACCGGCGGCGGGAACGACGGCAAGAAGCCGGTCGCCCACCCGGCGCAGGGCTCCGGGACGTCCGCCGACCCGGTCAACCCGGGCGACGGCAGCGGCAACGGCGGCGCCGACCCGGAGAACCTCAACGAGGGCCGCAAGTCCGGCGAGGCCAAGGTGCTCTGGTACAAGTCGGCCCCCGACGCACCGGCCGGCGGCGCCGACGCCCCCGGCATGTGGATCACCGGGAGGACGGCGGTCAAGGCGGCGTACAAGCAGGTCTTCGCCTACAAGGTGGGCAACGGCGATCCGGCGTGGGGCCCGATCACGTTCCCGCAGAAGATCTGCGCGGTCACCTCCGCCAAGTCCGCGGACGACAAGGTCGTCGTCGCCTCCATGAGCGGCACCAGCGACCGGGCCAAGTGCAACCAGCTCCAGGAGATCGACCTGGACACGGGCCGTAAGGGCTGGACCGCGACCGTCGCCGACGGCGGGTTGTTCGACAGCGCCATCAGCATCGAGCTGACGATCAGCGGAAGGACGCTGATGGTGGGCCGTTCCCAGTCGGGCACGGCGTACGACCTCGGCAGCGGCAAGAAGCTGTACGACAAGGAGAAGTACGGCGCGGCCTGCTTCCCGTCGGGCTTCGCGGGCGGCACCGACCGGCTGGTCGAGGTGGCGTCCTGCGCCGCGGGCGGCAGCAACGAGCACGACGAGATCTCGGAACTCGAACCGGCCACCGGCAAGGTGAAGTGGACGCGGCCGGTCAAGAAGGGCTGGAAGGTCGGGCGGACCTACTCCGTCGACCCGCTCGTGGTCTACATGACCAACGAGGCGAAGAACGCCTGGAACATCTCGACGCTGGACGGCAAGGGCACGTTCCGCTCGGAGGTCAAGGTCGACGAGAAGTTCGCCCCCCGGTGCGGCTGGGCGCTCCTCAACAGCGACCTCCAGGGCTGCCAGGGCGTCGCCGCCGACGCGCACACCCTCTACCTGCCGACGGACGTGAGCGGCGGCGCCAACGAGATCGTCGCGATCAGCCTCACCGACGGCAAGGCGAAGTGGCGGGTGAAGTCCCCGACGGACGAGCCGATGTCCCCCGTCAAGGTCGAGGGCGGGCGGCTCGTCGCCTACGTCCGGCCGTCGTACGACGCGGGCGGCCGGGTCGTGTCGATCCCGACCACCGGCGCCACCCACACCCCGGCCAGGCTGTTGCAGAACCCGCAGCACACCGCCGACATCGAGGACGGCTTCTACGACGGCGCGGTCGACTGGGTCGACGGCCGCTTCTACCTCTCCTCCAGCCGGCTGACCGGCAGTGACCAGGCGAAGGAGAAGCTGATGATGGCCTTCGGCAACTGAGCGGGGCCCGCCCCCTCCCGTCCAGCCCCAGGCACCGTCCCGGCCGCCGCCTCACCGCCGTCCCCAGAGGTACACCCACCATGACCCAGCCGCCCCCACCGCCACCCCCCAACGAGCCCCCGCACCAGCCCCCGGCCCCGCAGCCGGGCTACGGCTACCCGCACCAGCCCCCGGCCCCGCAGCCGGGCTACGGCTACCCGCAGCAGCCCCCGGCCCCGCAGCCGGGCTACGGCTACCCGCAGCAGCCCCCGGCCCCGCAGCCGGGCTACGGCTATCCGCAGCAGCCTCCCGCCCCGCAGCCCGGTTACGGCTACCCGGCCCAGCCCCCGGCGGGCGCCAACCCCTACGCCCAGCAGCCCGGTCACGGCCACCCCGGCGGCCCCGGCGCCGGGCCCGGCCCCTCCGGTCCCGGCCGGAACAACGCCGTGCTGCTCATCGTCACCGCCGCGGTCGTCGCCATCGCACTGATCGTCGGCGGGGGCATCTGGTACGCCCGGTCCTCCGGCGGCGACGGCAAGAAGGACGACTCCGCGAACTCCGCGGGCGGCCGCACCGGCGGCGGCAAGAGCGGCACGGGCACCGAGAAGGTCCCCGCCGACCCCACCTCCAAGGTCCTCTTCCAGGTCCCGATGCCCGCGGCGAACGACACCACGGTCACCGCGGGTTCCTGGCTCACCGACCAGGTGTACGCGAAGACCGGCGTCGCCGGGATCACCGGCTACGACCCCCAGTCGGGTGCCAGGCTGTGGACGGTCCCGCTGCCCGGCCCGGTCTGCTACGCCACCGGCCACGTCAGCACCGACGGCAGGACCGCGGTCGTCTTCCAGCCGAAGACGCCCCCCAAGGGCTCCAGCACGGGCTGCTCCCAGGTCGCCGCGATCGATCTGAAGGCCGGCAAGAAGCTGTGGACCAAGTCCGTCAAGTCCGGTGACGTTCCGGTCAACTTCAACAACGTGACGGTCGCCCAGGGGACCGTCGCGGTCGGCGGCACCAGCGGCGGCGCCGCCTTCGACCTGGCCACCGGCAGGGTGCGCTGGCAGCCGAAGCCGGCCGACACCTGCTACGACGCCGGGTACGGCGGCGGCACCAAACTGGTCGCGGTCCGCAGGTGCGGCAGCGGCGACTCCGCCCAGCTGCACATCCAGACCATCGACCCGGTCTCCGGCAAGGTGGTGTCCGAGTACCGAATGACCTCGGGCATCGAATACGCCAGCGTCGTGTCGACCGACCCGCTCGTCGTGGCCGCCGACGTCAACGACAGCGCGGGCGACGGCAGCGGCTTCTCCGACGTCTTCTCCCTCGACAACGCCACCGGGAAGCTGCGCACCCGGATCTCCACCCCCGGCAGCTCGTACGCGGTCCGCTGCGACGGCATCTACGAGGTGGAGAAGTGCAAGGGCGTCGTCGTCGGCAACGACCGGCTGTACCTGGCCACCGAGGAGCACGACGGCAGCGGGGCCTTCGCGAAGACCAACGAGATCGTCGCCTTCGACCTCGCCACCGGTGAGCAGACCGGCCAGCGCGCCGACGCCGGCAACAACTACACGATCACGCCGCTGCGCATGGACGGCACCAATGTGATCGCGTACAAGAGCGCCCCGTACAACAAGGGTGCTCAGGTCGTCAGTATCGACGGTGGCTCGTTCAAGGAGACCAGGCTGCTGGAGAATCCGGTGAGCACGGCGGTCAAGGCGGTGGAGACGAGCATGTCACCCCAGTACGCGGAGGTCCTCTACGCACAGGGCCGGCTCTACCTGTCCGCGGTGTACGCCCACGCCGTCGGTTCGTCGACGTCGGGGAAGGAGTACCTGGTCACCGCGTTCGGCGCGGGTGGCTGAGGCCCGGTCAAGTGGGCGCTTACCGCACCACACCCGCACGTCACCCGCGAATACGAGAAAAGCCTGAGATTCCTCCGATCCGGGGCACTTCTCATCAGTAGGGGCAGCGCAACGTCGAACAAGCGTGTAGCTTCCGGGGGCATGAAA
Organism: Streptomyces sp. NPDC006655; assembly: GCF_040703965.1. Classification (NCBI taxonomy): domain Bacteria; kingdom Bacillati; phylum Actinomycetota; class Actinomycetes; order Kitasatosporales; family Streptomycetaceae; genus Streptomyces; species Streptomyces sp. NPDC006655. The sequence goes on from NZ_JBEYJU010000013.1 coordinate 63,797, forward strand.
GGACGGGGTGCCGGGGGGCCCTCTGTCCATGCGGACCAGTGGGCATCCATAGTGGGGCATCCATTGGGGGGACTGGGGGGTTGCTCTATGGGAGTGCGGCTCATGGTGGTCGACGATCACCGGTTGCTCGCCGAGGCGCTGGCGTCTGCGCTGAAACTGCGCGGCCACCGGGTGCTCGCGGCGGCGGCACCGGCGGCGGGCGCGGCCGAGCTGGTGATCACACGAGCGCCCGAGGTGTGCCTGCTGGGCACGGCGACCCCGGCCGAGCCCGGCATCTTCGACCCGGTGGTGCGGATCAAGAAGGAGCGCCCGCAGGTCGCGGTGCTGGTGCTGGGCCCGGTGCCGTCCCCGCGGGGCATCGCGGCCGCCTTCGCGGCGGGCGCCTCCGGTTACGTACGGCACGACGAGCGGATAGAGGGCGTCGAGCGGGCCATCATGAAGGCGCGGGCGGGCGAGGCGGCCGTGGCCCCCGCCCTCCTCCAGGGCGCGTTCGGCGAACTCCTCAACCCCGCCGCCCAGCCCGACGACGAGGGCCAGCGCCTGCTGCAGATGCTCACCCCGAGGGAGGTCGAGGTCCTGGTCCGGGTGGCCGACGGCGAGGACACCCGCCTCATCGCCGCCGGCATGAACATCGCCCCCAGCACCGCCCGCACCCACGTCCAGCGGGTCCTGATGAAGCTGGGCGTGGGGTCCCGCCTGGAAGCGGCGGCACTGGCGGCACGAACAGGACTTTTGGACAGGGCCGGCCCACTGAACAATTCGGCGGGGCCGGACTTCTAGCCGGCGGTCACCGAACCCACCCAGGGGCGCGAGGAACTGCACGACCAGCCCCCACCACCCGCACCCGAAATACGACCTACTCCGCCTTATCCTCTCCTTCCACCGGAGGCACCGGCGGCGGAGTGGGCCGCAGCCACAGCCACACCAGGAAGAACACCCCCAGCAACAGCATCCCGATCCCCGTCCACAGGTTGATGTTGATCCCCTGTGCCTTGTCGATCTCGGCCTGCGAGTCCGTGATCCCGGTGATCGTGACGATGATCCCGTACAGCACGAACAACCCGCCGATGATCCGCCGCAGGTCGAAGATCCGCGCGGCGGTCGTGGAGCGCCCCTCCAGCTCGGTGACCTCACGCTGGACGTCCTGCTCGGAGTAGTGGAACCCGGTCCGCTCCGGGTGCCCGAAGTCGTCGGTCATGGTCTCTCCATCCTCCCGCGACCGGGACTAGAACGAGAACGGGATGTAGCAGAGCGCGGCGAGGACCACCGCACCCCAGCCCAGTAGCGCCGGCCGCCGGTACCAGGCCTCGTCCCCGGGCGCGGGCGGCTCGGCCATGCCGGGGGAGCTCGTGCCGTAGACGAGCCCGGCCAGCTCCTCCTCCGGCTTCGGCGCGGTGAACAGGGACACGATCACCATCACCACCGCGCCGGCGACGAACCCGGCGATCGCGGAGACGAAGTTGGCGCCCTGGTCGGAGGGGATGTCGATGATGTGCCGCTTGTAGAGGACGAAGTAGTTGACCATCGCGGTCACCGTCCCCGCGAGCAGCCCCCAGAAGCCGGATTTCGCCGAGGCGCGCTTCCAGAACATGCCGACGATGAAGACGACGAACATCGGCACGTTGAAGAAGGAGAACAGCGTCTGGAGATAGCTCATGATGTTCGAGAACGACGACGCGAGGAACGCCGTCCCGATGGACGCGCAGACGCCGATCGCGGTGATGAGCCGTCCGAAGCGCACGTAGTAGCCGTCCTCGCGGCCCTTCACCACGTACTTCGCCCAGATGTCGGTGGTGAACACGGTGTTGAAGGACGACACGTTGGCGGCCATGCCCGCCATGAAGGCGGCCAGCAGACCGGTCACCGCGATGCCGAGCACGCCGTTGGGCAGCAGCTGCGACATGAGGTAGGGGATCGCGTCGTTGTACTGGAGGCCGGACTTCGCGGTCCCGATGTTCGGCACCAGCGCGGCGGCGACCAGCCCCGGGATCATCACCAGGAAGACGATGAAGATCTTCGGGTAGGCGGCGATCAGCGGGGTGCGCTGGGCGGCGGAGAGGTTCTTCGCCGACAGGGCGCGCTGCACCTCGGCGAAGTTGGTCGTCCAGTAGCCGAAGGAGAGGACGAAGCCGAGGCCGAGGACGATGGTCAGCCAGTTCGCGCCGAGCGGGTTGGCGGAGCCGATGCCGGTGCCGCCCCAGGCGGTGGTGAAGTTGTGGCCGTGGGTGGCGGTGAGCTTGTCGACCAGGCCGTTCCAGCCGCCGACCTTCTTCAGGCCGAGCACGGACAGCGGGATGAGGGCGGCCAGGATCACGAAGAACTGGAGCACCTCGTTGTAGATGGCCGAGGAGAGGCCGCCGAGGGTGATGTACGCCAGCACGAACGCGCCGGCGACCACGATCGCCACCCACTGGGGCCAGCCGAGCAGCGCCTCGACGACGATCGCGAGGGCGTACAGGTTGACGCCCGCGATGAGGATGGCCGCGAAGGCGAACAGGATCGAACTCAGCAGATGCGCCGCTCTGTCGAAGCGGAGCAGCAGCATCTCGGGGACCGAGCGGACCTTGCTGCCGTAGTAGAAGGGCATCATCACCAGGCCGAGGAAGACCATGGCGGGGATGGCGCCGATCCAGTACCAGTGCACGGTGTACGCGCCGTACTGCGCGCTGTTGGCGGCCATGCCGAGGATCTCGGTCGCGGCCAGGTTCGCCGAGATGAACGCGAGGCCGGTGATCCAGGCGGGCAGCGACCGGCCGGAGAGGAAGAAGTCGAGGCTCGTCCGCACCGAGCGGCGGGCCGCGAAGCCGATGCCCAGGACGACGACGAAGTAGATCGCCAGGATCGTGTAGTCGAGGCCGTTGGTGGGGAGCCGTAGCCCGGCCGCGAGGTATGTGGGGGAGTACGGGGCGTTTGTGGGGTTCTGCACCCAGTAATTCAACACTTTCGTTGTCTCACCTTGATTGATTCCGATGTTGACTGGCGTGGTGAGTTGTGTTTTGGTGTGTTCGGTTCTGTTTGAAGGTTGGATGACTCGATCAACGGGAGTCCGCAGTGAAGAAGACCTCGACCCGGCTGGCCGACGGTCGCGAGCTCATCTACTACGACCTGCGTGACGACACCGTGCGGGACGCGGTGGACCGCCGGCCGCTGGAGCGGACGCACACCACCTCGGAGATCCGCCGGGACCCGTTGCTCGGCGACCAGGTCGCCATCGCCTCGCACCGGCAGGGCCGCACCTACCACCCGCCGGCCGACCAGTGCCCGCTGTGCCCGACCGAGGGCGACCGGCTGAGCGAGATCCCGGACTCGTCGTACGACGTGGTGGTCTTCGAGAATCGTTTCCCCTCGCTGGCCGGCGATTCCGGACGCTGTGAGGTGGTCTGCTTCACCTCGGACCACGACGCCTCCTTCGCGAGCCTCACCGAGGAGCAGGCCCGCCTGGTCCTCGACGCGTGGACCGACCGGACCTCGGAACTGTCGCATCTCCCCTCCGTCGAGCAGGTGTTCTGCTTCGAGAACCGCGGCGAGGAGATCGGCGTGACGCTCGGTCACCCGCACGGGCAGATCTACGCCTACCCCTTCACCACCCCGCGCACCGCCCTGATGCTGCGTTCACTCGCGGCACACAAGGAGGCGACCGGCGGCGAGAACCTCTTCGACACCGTCCTGGAGCGTGAACTCGCCGACGAGCGGATCATCCTTGAGGGTGAACACTGGGTCGCCTTCGTGCCCTATGCGGCGCACTGGCCCTACGAGGTCCACCTCTACCCGAAGCGCCGCGTCCCCGACCTGCTCGCCCTCGACGAGGCGGCCCGCTCAGAGTTCCCCCAGGTTTATCTGGAACTCTTGAGGCGCTTCGACCGTATCTTCGGTGAGGGTGAACCTCCCACGCCCTACATCGCCGCCTGGCACCAGGCGCCGTTCGGGACGCTGGAGGAGTTCGAAGGGGTCACGCGCGACGACTTCGCGCTCCACCTCGAGCTTTTCACCATCCGCCGAACGTCCGGCAAGCTGAAGTTTCTCGCGGGTTCCGAGTCCGGCATGAGCGTGTTCATCAACGACGTGCCGCCGGAGCGCGCGGCCGAGCGACTGCGAGAGGTAGCGAGTTGATGAAGTACCTGGTGACGGGCGGAGCGGGTTACGTCGGCAGTGTGGTCGCCCAGCACCTGCTGGAGGCGGGCCACGAGGTCACCGTCCTCGACAACCTCTCCACCGGCTTCCGCGAGGGCGTCCCCGCGGGCGCCGCCTTCGTCGAGGGCGACATCCGCGACGCCGCCAAGTGGCTCGACTCCTCCTACGAGGCGGTCCTGCACTTCGCCGCGTTCTCCCAGGTCGGCGAGTCGGTCGTGAAGCCCGAGAAGTACTGGGACAACAACGTCGGCGGCACCATGGCGCTGCTCGGCGCGATGCGCGAGGCGGGCGTGCGCAAGCTGGTCTTCTCCTCCACGGCTGCCACCTACGGCGAGCCCGAGCAGGTCCCCATCGTCGAGACCGCCCCGACGAAGCCGACCAACCCGTACGGCGCCACCAAGCTCGCCGTCGACCACATGATCACCGGCGAGGCCGCCGCCCACGGCCTGGGCGCGGTCTCCCTGCGCTACTTCAACGTGGCCGGCGCGTACGGCGCGCAGGGCGAACGGCACAACCCCGAGTCGCACCTGATCCCCCTGGTCCTCCAGGTCGCCCAGGGCAAGCGGGAGGCCATCTCGGTCTTCGGCGACGACTACCCGACGCCCGACGGCACCTGCGTCCGCGACTACATCCACGTCGCCGACCTCGCCGACGCCCATCTGCTGGCGCTCACGGCCGCACGGCCCGGCGAGCACCTGATCTGCAACCTCGGCAACGGCGAGGGCTTCTCGGTCCGCCAGGTCATCGAGACCGTCCGGCAGGTCACGGGCCACCCGATCCCCGAGGTCGTGGCCCCGCGCCGGGGCGGCGACCCGGCCGTCCTGGTCGCCTCGGCGGCCGCCGCCCGCGAACAGCTGGGCTGGCACCCGACCCGCGCGGACCTCGCGGGGATCGTCGCGGACGCCTGGGAGTTCGCACAGACCATCGCACGCGCGGCAAGGGAGCAGTAGTGGGGGCACAGCAGGTCCGTGAGGGCTTCACCGAGCTGTACGGCACCGCACCGGACGGCGTCTGGTCGGCGCCCGGCCGGGTCAACCTGATCGGCGAGCACACCGACTACAACGACGGCTTCGTGATGCCGTTCGCGCTGCCGCACGTGACGACGGCCGCGGTCGCCCGCCGCACCGACGGGGTGCTGCGCCTGCACTCCGCGGACATCGAGGGCGGCGTCGTCGAACTCTCCCTCGACGCCCTGGAGCCCGGCACCGACCAGGAGTGGACGGCGTACCCGGCGGGCGTGGTCTGGGCGCTGCGCGAGGCCGGCCACCCGGTGACCGGCGCCGACGTCCACCTGACCTCGACGGTTCCGGCCGGCGCGGGCCTGTCCTCCTCCGCGGCCCTGGAGGTGGTGATCGCCCTCGCCCTCAACGACCTCTTCGAACTCGGCCTGCACCGCTGGCAGCTGGCCCGGCTGTGCCAGCGCGCGGAGAACGTCTACGTCGGGGCGCCGACCGGCATCATGGACCAGACGGCGTCCGCCTGCTGCGAGGCCGGGCACGCCCTGTTCCTGGACACCCGCGACCTCTCGCAGAAGCAGATCCCCTTCGACCTGGCGGCCGAGGGCATGCGGCTGCTGGTCGTGGACACCCAGGTCAAGCACGCGCACAGCAACGGCGAGTACGGCAAGCGCCGCGCGGGCTGCGAGAAGGGTGCGGCCCTGCTCGGGGTGGACGCCCTGCGGGACGTTCCCTACGGCGAACTGGACGCGGCGCTCGACCGCCTCGGCGACGAGGAGGAGGTACGCCGCCTGGTCCGCCACGTCGTCACCGAGGACCACCGCGTCGAACGCGTCGTCGCCCTCCTGGAGGCCGGCGACACCCGGGCGATCGGACCGGTCCTCACCGAGGGCCACGCCTCGCTGCGCGACGACTTCCGGGTCTCCTGCCCGGAGCTGGACCTGGTGGTCGAGGCGGCGAACGCGGCCGGTGCGCTGGGCGCCCGGATGACCGGCGGCGGCTTCGGCGGCTCGGCGATCGTCCTCGCCGAGACGGCCGACGTCGACACGGTCACCAAGGCGGTCGAGGAGGCCTTCGCGGCGGCCGGTTTCAAGGCGCCGCGGGTCTTCGAGGCGGTGCCGTCGGCGGGGGCCCGCAAGGCGGGCTGAGCCTCAGGCCAGCCGCTTGATCAGGGTGTACTCCGTGATCCCCGGCGGGTAGTCGGGGATCGCGCACACCACGTCGTACCCCTTCTTCCGGTAGAAGCCCGGGGCCTGGAAGTCCCAGGTCTCCAGGCGGGCGGCGGTGCAGGCGCGGTCCGTGCGGGCGATGCGCTCCGCCTCGGCGAGCAGCCGGCCGCCCAGCCCCGAGCCGCGTCGGCGGGCGTCCACCCACAGGTAGGTGACGTGCAGCCAGGACGCCCAGGTGTGCCCGACGAGGCCGCCGCCGAGGTCGCCGGTACGCTCGTCCGTCGCCCAGACGTGCAGCGGCACGTCGCGTTCCGCCGGGGTGCCGCGCAGGGCCGCCAGTACGGGGGAGGCTGCGGTGTTGGTGGCCAGCAGCCGAGCGCGGAGCAGATCACGTCGTTCCTTGTCGACTTCCGCCTCAATACGAAACATGCGGCACACCATAAACGCGTCCGTCGGACAGTTCTGCAAATTGCCTTCCGCTTCCGGCGCCCAGCCGTACTCTGATGAGCGGTACCGGTGGGGGCCGGTGCTGATCAGGGGGCGAGGCAAGTCGGATACGACGCCCGTGGTGGGGTAGCTGTTCAGGCACGGCGGCGGCCGTGCGGTTCCCTCCTCACGCGGGTGTCGTGTCCGCATGGGTCGTCGTTCTCCGGACCTTGGGGTATCCCCTGCTCTTGAGGAGCTTGGGGAAGGGGGTTTCGTGGTTCGCATCCGAGTTCTGGTCGTCGACGACCACCGCATCTTCGCCGAGTCGCTGGCCGCCGCACTGGCCGCCGAGCCCGACGTCGACGTGTCCGCGGCCGGCAGCGGTCCGGCGGCGCTGCGCTGCCTGGAGCGCGCGGTCGCCGAGGGCCGCCGCTACGACGTGCTGCTCGTCGACGCCGACCTGGGCGGCCGGCTGCCGGGCGGCCGGGCGGCCGTGCCCGTGCAGGTGGCCAACGAGGAGGGGCTGGTCGACGGCATATCGCTGGTCGCGGGCGTCCGCGCCGCGCATCCCGCCGCGCGGGTCGTCGTGCTCGCCGAGCGGGACGACCCGCGGCGGGCGGCCCTGGCCCTCCAGGCCGGCGCCTGCGGCTGGGTGGCCAAGGACTGCTCGCTGTCCCGGCTGCTGAACGTGATCCGGGGCGTGCTGCGCGACGAGACGCACCTGCCGCCCGCCCTGCTGACCGGGGTGCTGCGCGAGCTGACGGCCGCGCGCAAGCACCGCACCGAGAGCGAACGGCTGGTGGAGTCCCTCACGCCGCGGGAGCGGGAAGTGCTCCGGTGCATGGTGGCGGGCCTGGGGCGCAAGGCGGTCGCCGAGCGCCTGTTCCTGTCCCCGCACACCGTCCGCACCCACATGCAGAACGTCCTCGGCAAACTCGGCGTCCACAGCACCCTGGCCGCGGTCGCCCTGGCCCGGCGGGCCGGTGTCGGACCGGCGGACCTGGGACCCACCGGCCAGATCATGCCGGAGGCAAGCAGCAGCGCCTAGCGCTCCGCTGGGAGTGCCGCCCTGTGCCGTATGTTGACTGCGGCGCCGTGGTGGCTGGTCGCGCAGTTCCTCCCCCAGCCTTCGGCCGGGGGGACCCCCAGCGCCCCTGGGGGGCGCTCCTACCCGGGGATGTTGTCGAACGGGGCGGTCAGCTGGCGTAGGAGGGCCGCCAGTTCGGAACGCTGCGGGCGGGAGAGCTCGGCGAGAATCGCCCGCTCCTGCTCCAGGAGACCTGCCAGGGCCTGGTCCGCCCGGTCCTGGCCCTCGGTGGTCAGCCGTACCAGCACACCACGCCGGTCGCTCGGGTCCGGCAACCGCTCCACCAGCCCCTTCTTGGCCAGCCGGTCGATCCGGTTGGTCATCGTCCCCGAGGTGACCAGGGTCTGCGTCAGCAGCTGACCCGGGGAGAGCTGGTAGGGGGTGCCCGCGCGCCTGAGCGCGGTCAGCACGTCGAACTCCCAGGGCTCCAGGCTGTGCTCCGCGAAGGCCAGCCGACGTGCCCGGTCCAGGTGCCGGGCCAGTCGGCTCACCCGGCTGAGCACCTCAAGCGGTTCCACGTCGAGGTCCGGGCGCTCCCGGCGCCACGCAGCCACCAGCCGATCGACCTCGTCCTCCATGGCGATCAGTGTAGTGGTTGTGTCGACATGAAGTCTCTTGATGTCGAGTCTCTTGACATCGAGATACCGACGTGGGGAAGGTGGACCACATGACGACTCCCGCCTGGGACCCCGCCCAGTACCTCCGGCACGCCGGCCACCGCGCCCGCCCCTTCACCGACCTCCTCGCCCGCGTCCCCGGCCTCCCAGGCGACCCCCCGGCCATCGCCGACCTCGGCTGCGGGCCCGGCAACGTCACCGCGGTCCTCGCCGACCGCTGGCCCACCGCGCACATCACCGGCTACGACAACTCGGCCGCGATGCTCGACAAGGCCGAGGTGGACCACGCCGGCCCCACCTCCGGCGGCGGCCGCCTCGACTTCGCCCACGCCGACCTGCGCACCTGGGCACCCGACCGGCCGTACGACCTGATCGTCTCCAACGCGGCGCTCCAGTGGGTCCCCGGCCACCTCGACCGCTTCGCCGGCTGGCTCGACGCGCTCGCTCCCGGCGGCACCTTCGCCTTCCAGGTGCCCGACAACATCGACGCGCCCCTGCACGCCTTGATGCGCGAGCTCGCCGCCACACCCCGCTGGAAGGTCCGGCTCGCCGACGTGCTGCGCCACGAGGACTCCGTCCATCCGCCCGCCGCCTACCTCGACAGGCTCGCCCGCCTGGGCTGCGCCACCGACGTCTGGGAGACCACCTACCTGCACGTCCTGACCGGCGAGGACCCCGTCCTGGACTGGGTCAAGGGCACCGGGCTGCGCCCCGTCCTCACCGCCCTCGGCGACGACCCCGAGGCCCGGGACGCCTTCGTCGCCGACTACCGCGACCTGCTGCGGGAGGCCTACCCGAGCGCCCCCTACGGCACGGTCCTGCCCTTCCGCCGCCTGTTCGCCGTCGCCCGCAAGGAGGACTCCTGATGCTCACCGCCCTCGACCACGTCCAGCTGGCCGTGCCCCCCGGCTCCGAGGACCTGGTGCGCGCGTACTACGTCGACCTCCTCGGCATGACCGAGATCCCCAAGCCGCCCGTGCTCGCGGCGCGCGGCGGCTGCTGGTTCCGGGCCGGGACCGTGCACCTGCACCTGGGGGTCGAGGCGGCCTTCCGCCCCGCCCTGAAGGCCCACCCGGGGCTGCTGGTCATGGACATCGAGGCCGTCGCCGAACGGCTCGAAGCGGGCGGCGCCCCGGTCACCTGGGACGACGAACTCCCCGGACACCGCCGTTTCTACTCCCAGGACCCGGTCGGCAACCGCCTGGAGTTCCTGGAACCGGTGCGCTGAGCCGCCGTTTGGCCCGGCCCGCTCCCGGTTACCCGGACCGGTGACCCCACGCACGTTTTCTGCGTCAGGAGGGACCCACGGTGTCAGGACACCAGAAGGCCAAGGGCAAGAAGGAACAGCTCAAGGGCAAGGCCAAGGAGGCCGGCGGACGCGCGGTGCGCGACGTGCCGCTGGAGACCGAGGGCCGCCTGGAGCAGTCGAAGGGCGACGCCCGGCAGGCCAAGGAGAAGATCAAGGACGTCTTCAAGCACTGAGAAACGTCGAGAAACGCCGAGAAGCACCGAGAAACGCCGATATCAGGGCACCGGGGCCGTCACGCCTTCCGGTGCCCTATCAGACGCGGCTTCTGCTCCAGGCCGTCCAGGCCGTGCCAGGCCAGGTTGACCAGATGGGCGGCGACCTCCGCCTTCCTCGGCCGGCGCACGTCCAGCCACCACTGGCCGGTCAGCGCCACCATGCCCACCAGCGCCTGCGCGTACAGCGGGGCCAGCTTCGGGTCGAAGCCGCGGGACTTGAACTCGCGGCCCAGGATGTCCTCCACCTGGGTGGCGATGTCCGAGATGAGCGAGGCGAAGGACCCCGTCGACTGCGGGATGGGGGAGTCACGGACCAGGATCCGGAAACCGTCCGTGTACTCCTCGATGTAGTCGAGGAGCGCGAAGGCGGCCTGCTCGCACAGCTCCCGCGGATGCCCGGCGGTCAGCGAACTGGTCACCATGTCGAGCAGCCGCCGCATCTCCCGGTCGACCACCACCGCGTAGAGCCCCTCCTTGCCGCCGAAGTGCTCGTACACCACCGGCTTGGATACTCCGGCCTTCGCCGCGATCTCCTCCACCGAGGTGCCCTCGAACCCCTTCGCCGCGAAGAGGGTGCGACCGATCTCCAGCAGTTGCTGGCGGCGCTCCGCCCCGGTCATCCGGGTACGGCGCGTGCGCCGCTGCTTGCCATCGGGACTGGGGGTGCTGGAGTCGGTCGCCACGGCGTCAATCATGCCGCCTTCGCGGTCTCCGCCCCCTGCCGGGAGCCGCCGTCCCCGGTGTTACGGCGCGAATCGATACGCGAGCGTGACGGCCAGCGCACGTCGTACGCCCAGCCCAGCTGCTCGCACCAGCGGATGATCCGCGCCGACGAGTCCAGCTGTCCGCGCTCCACACCGTGCCGCGCGGAGGTCGGGTCGGCATGGTGCAGGTTGTGCCAGGACTCGCCGCAGGACAGCACCGCCAGCCACCACACGTTGCCCGAGCGGTCCCGCGACTTGAACGGCCGCTTGCCCACCGCGTGGCAGATCGAGTTGATCGACCACGTCACATGGTGGAGCAGCGCCACCCGCACGAGTGAACCCCAGAAGAACCCGGTGAACGCGCCCCACCAGGACATCGTCGCCAGACCGCCGATCAGCGGCGGCAGCGCCAGCGACAGCATCGTCCAGTAGATGAACTGGCGCGAGATCGCCCGGATGGCCGGGTCCTTGATCAGATCGGGGGCGTACTTCTCCTGGTCGGTCTGCTCCTCGTCGAACATCCAGGCGATGTGCGCCCACCACAGGCCCTTGATCAACGCCGGCACGGTCTCCCCGTACCGCCACGGGGAGTGCGGGTCGCCCTCCGCGTCGGAGAACTTGTGGTGCTTGCGGTGATCCGCCACCCACCGCACCAGGGGCCCCTCCACCGCCATCGAGCCCGCGACGGCCAGCGCGATCCGCAGCGGCCGCTTCGCCTTGAACGACCCGTGCGTGAAGTACCGGTGGTAACCGATCGTCACGCCGTGACAACCCAGGTAGTAGAAGAACACCAGCAGGCCCAGGTCGAGCCAGCTCACGCCCCAGCCCCACGCCAGCGGCACCGCCGCCAGCAGCGCGAGGAACGGGACGACGATGAAGAGCAGAAGGGTGATCTGCTCGAGCGAACCCTTCTGCTCGCCGCCCAGGGTGGCGGACGAGGGCGAGGCGGTGGGGGGCTGCTGGGCTTCTTCGATCACATCGGAACCAGACGAGGTCATGCGCGTCCCCTGTGGGGTCGAGGGTTGAGACAGGTGCCGATCCGCGGCCACCGCACGGGACTCTAGGACTCATTCCCTACGGTTCCGTAACCTACGGCGACGTAAGTATGGCAGCGAGGCGTCTCACAGCAAGAGCCCGACAGCCTGCGCGTCCTCATGGACACCTATCCTTGAGTCGGTCGGACAGCGCGGTCCGCTCTGTTTCCTTCCCGGATGTCCGGCCCGTATGCGGGGCACGCCCGCCGCGGCCGACGGACGGGTTCCCCTCCAGACGAGCTTCAACACTGCAAGGAGCCGCACCTGTGAGCAGTGCCGACGACCTGACTACCAGTGCCACGACGACCAGCAGTGAGCTGCGCGCCGACATCCGGCGACTGGGTGACCTCCTCGGCGAGACCCTCGTCAGGCAGGAGGGCCCCGAACTCCTGGACCTCGTCGAGCGGGTCCGCCGACTGACCCGCGAGGACGGCGAGGCCGCCGCCGACCTGCTGCGCGGCATCGAACTGGAGACCGCCGCCAAGCTGGTCCGCGCCTTCTCCACCTACTTCCACCTCGCCAACGTCACCGAACAGGTGCACCGCGGCCGCGAGCTGCGCGCCCGCCGCGGCGCCGAGGGCGGCCTGCTCGCCCGCACCGCCGACCGGCTCAAGGACGCCGACCCCGACCACCTGCGCCAGACCGTCCAGAACCTCAACGTGCGCCCGGTGTTCACGGCCCACCCCACCGAGGCCGCCCGCCGCTCCGTCCTCAACAAGCTCCGGCGCATCGCCGCGCTCCTGGACACCCCCGTCATCGAGTCCGACCGCCGCCGCACCGACGTCCGCCTCGCCGAGAACATCGACCTCGTCTGGCAGACCGACGAGCTGCGCGTCGTACGCCCGGAACCCGCCGACGAGGCCCGCAACGCCATCTACTACCTGGACGAGCTGCACGCCGACGCCGTCGGCGACGTCCTGGAGGACCTCACCGCGGAGCTGGAACGGGTCGGCGTCAAGCTCCCCGACGACACCCGCCCGCTCACCTTCGGCACCTGGATCGGCGGCGACCGCGACGGCAACCCCAACGTCACCCCCCAGGTCACCTGGGACGTCCTCATCCTCCAGCACGAGCACGGCATCAACGACGCCCTGGAGATGATCGACGAACTGCGCGGCTTCCTCTCCAACTCCATCCGCTACACCGGTGCCACCGAGGAACTCCTGGAGTCCCTCCGCGCCGACCTGGAGCGGCTCCCCGAGATCAGCCCCCGCTACAAGCGGCTCAACGCCGAGGAGCCCTACCGGCTCAAGGCCACCTGCATCCGGCAGAAGCTGGAGAACACCAAGCGCCGCCTGGCCACCGGCACCCCGCACGAGACCGGCCACGACTACCTCGGCACCGCCGAGCTCCTCGCCGACCTGCGCGTCATCCAGACCTCCCTGCGCGCCCACCGCGGCGGCCTGTTCGCCGACGGCCGCCTCGCCCGGACGATCCGCACCCTGGCCGCCTTCGGTCTCCAGCTCGCCACCATGGACGTCCGCGAGCACGCCGACGCCCACCACCACGCCCTCGGCCAGCTCTTCGACCGCCTCGGCGAGGAGTCCTGGCGCTACGCCGACATGCCCCGCGAGTACCGCGCCAAGCTCCTCGCCAAGGAACTGCGCTCCCGCCGGCCCCTCGCGCCCACCCCGGCGCCCGTCGACGCGGCCGGCGAGAAGACCCTCGGCGTCTTCCAGACCGTGAAGAAGGCCCTGGAGGTCTTCGGACCCGAGGTCGTCGAGTCGTACATCATCTCCATGTGCCAGGGCGCCGACGACGTCTTCGCCGCCGCGGTGCTGGCCCGCGAGGCCGGACTCCTCGACCTGCACGCCGGCTGGGCGAAGATCGGCATCGTGCCGCTCCTGGAGACCACCGACGAGCTCAAGGCCGCCGACACCATCCTGGAGGACATGCTCTCGGACCCGTCGTACCGCCGGCTGGTGGCCCTGCGCGGGGACGTCCAGGAGGTCATGCTCGGCTACTCCGACTCCTCCAAGTTCGGCGGCATCACCACCTCCCAGTGGGAGATCCACCGCGCCCAGCGCCGGCTGCGCGACGTCGCCCACCGCTACGGGGTCCGGCTGCGCCTCTTCCACGGCCGCGGCGGCACCGTGGGCCGCGGCGGCGGCCCCTCGCACGACGCGATCCTCGCCCAGCCGTGGGGCACCCTGGAAGGCGAGATCAAGGTCACCGAGCAGGGCGAGGTCATCTCCGACAAGTACCTCATCCCCTCCCTCGCCAGGGAGAACCTGGAACTGACCGTGGCGGCCACCCTCCAGGCCTCCGCCCTGCACACGGCCCCCCGCCAGTCCGTGGAAGCCCTCGCCCGCTGGGACGCCGCCATGGACGTCGTCTCCGACGCCGCCCACGCCGCCTACCGCCGCCTCGTGGAGGACCCGGACCTGCCGACGTACTTCCTCGCGTCGACGCCGGTGGACCAGCTCGCCGACCTGCACCTGGGCTCCCGGCCCTCCCGCCGACCGGGCTCCGGCGTCTCGCTCGACGGCCTGCGCGCCATCCCGTGGGTGTTCGGCTGGACCCAGTCCCGGCAGATCGTCCCCGGCTGGTTCGGCGTCGGCTCCGGCCTCAAGGCCCTGCGCGAGGCGGGCCTCGACACCGTCCTGGACGAGATGCACGGACAGTGGCACTTCTTCCGGAACTTCATCTCCAACGTCGAGATGACCCTCGCCAAGACCGACCTGCGGATCGCCCAGCACTACGTCGACTCCCTCGTCCCCGACGAGCTCAAGCACGTGTTCGACACCATCAAGGCCGAGCACGAGCTGACCGTCGCCGAGGTCCTGAAGATCACCGGTGAGTCCGAACTCCTCGACGCCACCCCGGTCCTCAAGCAGACCTTCGCCATCCGCGACGCCTACCTGGACCCGATCTCCTACCTCCAGGTCACCCTGCTCAAGCGCCAGCGCGACGCGGCCGCGGCGGGCGCCGAACCCGACCCGCTCCTCGCCCGCGCCCTCCTCCTCACCGTCAACGGCGTGGCGGCGGGCCTGCGCAACACCGGCTGACCGCCGCCTTCGGACACGGCTGTGCCCCGGGGTCGTCCGTACCCCGGGGCACAGCCGTGCGTGGCTACCGCGTCGTGACGAAGGCCGCCGTGAGCAGCACGAGCCCCGAAACCCCCAGCGCCCACGCCACCCGGCTCAGTCGCAGCCCGCCGGCCACCACCACCGACGCCAGCAGCAACGCCCCGCCGAACGGCACCCAGGAGTACAGGAACCCCGCGGGACCGGACCGGACCACCTCGTCGGTACCGGGCTTCATGATCACGTCGTACGTCTGCCCCTTGCGCACCGCGACCGACCTGTCGATGACGACCCCGGGGCGCGCCGAGGCACCGGGCGAGACGGGGGTGAACGGTCCCGAGCAGACGTCCGCACCGCACGAGGTCACCCTGACCGTGCCCCGCTCCTTGCCCTTCGTCAGCATCACGTGCTGCGCGGTGCCCCAGGAGCCCCACACCCCGCCGACCAGGATCAGCACGGCGACCGCGCCCATCGTCACGACACGCAGCGCGTCGACCGCAGCCGTACGGGAGGAGGTCGCGGAGGCAGCAGGCATGGCCGGGATCATTGGCCATGTCCCTACGGCCGGTCAACTTCCGCAGCGGACAAGTCAGGAGTTGTACGAGCTTTGCGCCCGCTCCAGACCCTCCGTCACCAGCGCCTCCACCGCGTCGGCCGCGCGGTCCACGAAGTAGTCCAGCTCCTTGCGCTCGGCCGACGAGAAGTCCTTCAGCACGAAGTCCGCGACCTGCATACGACCCGGAGGGCGCCCGATCCCGAACCGCAGCCGGTGATAGTCGGCACCCATCGCCTTCGTCATCGACTTCAGCCCGTTGTGGCCGTTGTCGCCGCCGCCCAGCTTCAGGCGCAGGGTGCCGTAGTCGATGTCCAGCTCGTCGTGGACCGCGACGACGTGGGCGAGCGGCACCTTGTAGAAGTCCCGCAGCGCGTTCACCGGACCGCCGGACAGATTCATGAACGACATCGGCTTCGCCAGGATCACCCGCCGGTTCGCCGGCCCCGGCGCCCCGATCCGCCCCTCCACGACCTGCGCCTGCGCCTTCCCGGCCCGCTTGAACTTGCCGCCGATCCGGTCGGCGACCAGGTCCACGACCATGAACCCGACGTTGTGCCGGTTCGCGGCGTACTCGGGCCCGGGATTACCGAGACCGACGATCAGCCAGGGGGCGTTGGCGGGGGAGGCCCCGGTGGGGGTGGTCACGTCCATGTCTCCTTGATACGCGCCAGCCGCCGCTCCCGGGAGGAAGCAGCGGCTGACGAACGATGAAACGAAGGTGAGGATCAGGCCTCGGCGGCCTCGTCGCCCTCGGCGGCCTCGCCCTCCGCGGCCTCCTCGGCCTGCGCGGCCAGCACCTGGAGGACGACCGCGTCCTCCTCGACGGTCAGGGTCACGCCGGACGGCAGGGTGATGTCCTTGGCGAGGACGGAGGCACCGGCCGCCAGACCCTCGACGGAGACGGTGACGGACTCGGGGATGTGGGTGGCCTCGGCCTCGACCGGCAGCGCGTTCAGGACGTGCTCCAGCAGGTTGCCGCCGGGGGCCAGCTCGCCCTCGGTGTGCACCGGGATCTCGACCGTGACCTTCTCGCCCCGCTTGACCAGCTGCAGGTCGACGTGCTCCAGGAAGCCCTTGATCGGGTCGCGCTGCACGGACTTCGGGATCGCCAGCTCGTTGCTCTTGCCGTCGATGTCCAGGGAGATCAGGACGTTCGGCGTACGCAGCGCGAGCAGCAGGTCGTGGCCCGGCAGGGTCAGGTGGATCGGGTCGGAACCGTGGCCGTACAGGACACCCGGGACCTGGGAGGCGCGGCGGATACGACGCGCGGCACCCTTGCCGAACTCGGTGCGCGTCTGGGCGGTGAGCTTCACCTCGGACATGCGGATCACTCCTCGTAGAGATAGATGCGGACGTGGTCACCCGGCCACGAACGGCCTGCTACGAAGAGCGCGTCGATAACGGAGGCGTGGCCTCCCTCGCCGAGCAACTGGGGAAGTCTACTCGGCGCGGGAGGCCACGGAAAAATCGATCATCGCCGCCCGCCGGTGCGGGCGATCATGCAGAAGCGTTTTTACAGCTCACTGCTCGTCGAACAGGCTCGTCACCGAACCGTCCTCGAACACCTCACGCACCGCGCTCGCGATCGTCGGAGCGATCGACAGCACCGTGATCTTGTCCAGATCACGGCTCAGCTCACCCGGCGTCGGCAGCGTGTTCGTCAGCACGAACTCACTCACCCGGGAGTTCTTCAGCCGGTCCGCCGCCGGACCCGACAGCACACCGTGCGTCGCCGTCACGATGACGTCCTCCGCACCGTGCGCGAACAACGCGTCCGCCGCCGCACAGATCGTGCCACCCGTGTCGATCATGTCGTCGACCAGCACGCACACCCGGCCCTCGACCTCACCCACGACCTCGTGGACGGTGACCTGGTTCGCCACGTCCTTGTCACGCCGCTTGTGCACGATCGCCAGCGGCGCACCCAGCCGGTCGCACCAACGGTCCGCCACCCGCACCCGGCCGGCGTCCGGAGACACGATCGTCAGCTTGTCCTTGTCCACCTTCCTGCCCACGTAGTCCGCCAGCAGCGGAAGCGCGAACAGGTGGTCCACCGGACCGTCGAAGAAACCCTGGATCTGGTCCGTGTGCAGATCCACCGTGAGGATCCGGTCCGCACCCGCCGTCTTCATCAGATCCGCGATCAGCCGCGCCGAGATCGGTTCACGACCCCGGTGCTTCTTGTCCTGCCGCGCGTAACCGTAGAACGGCACGATCACGGTGATGGAGCGGGCCGACGCACGCTTCAGCGCGTCGATCATGATCAACTGCTCCATGATCCACTGGTTGATCGGAGCCGTGTGGCTCTGGATCACGAAGCAGTCGGCACCGCGCGCCGACTCCTGGTAGCGGACGTAGATCTCGCCGTTCGCGAAGTCGAAGGCCTTCGTCGGGACGACCCCGACACCCAGCTGCTGGGCGACCTCCTCGGCAAGCTCGGGGTGGGCGCGGCCGGAGAAGAACATCATCTTCTTCTCGCCGGTCGTCTTGATCCCGGTCACAGCACTGTCTCCTCAGAGGTGTCTCAGCCGTACAGCTGCATGTGCGGTGACCTCCACGCCGGACGCGGAGGGCCGAATCAGCTGGTTAGGTGCGGGTGTGCACTTATCACGGTACGACGTCTTCGGCGCACCTGTTTCCGGTCAGTCCTCGCTCGCGCCCCGCCGGGAAGCCGCCTCGGCCGCCTTCGCCGCCGCGCTCCCCGGCCGCTTCCGAGCCACCCAACCCTCGATATTCCGCTGCTGACCGCGGGCCACGGCCAGCGAACCGGGCGGCACATCCTTCGTGATCACGGACCCGGCGGCGGTGTACGCGCCGTCCCCCACCGTGACAGGAGCCACAAACATGTTGTCCGACCCCGTCTTGCAGTGCGACCCGACGGTGGTGTGATGCTTGTTCTCACCGTCGTAGTTGACGAACACACTCGCCGCACCGATGTTCGAGTACTCCCCGATCGTCGCATCACCGACGTACGACAGATGCGGGACTTTCGTCCCCTCGCCGATCGAGGCGTTCTTCGTCTCCACGTACGTGCCGATCTTGCCCTTCGCCCCCAGCCGGGTCCCCGGCCGCAGATACGCGTACGGCCCCACCGACGCCTCCGCACCGATGTGCGCGGACTCCGACACCGTGTTGTCCACCCGCGCCCCCGCACCCACCCGCGTGTCCCGCAGCCGGCTGTTCGGCCCGACCTCCGCACCCTCCGCCACCTGCGTGGTGCCGAGCAACTGCGTACCCGGATGCACGACCACGTCCTGCCCGAACGTCACCGTCACGTCCACCCACGTGGTCGCCGGGTCGACCACCGTCACCCCGGCGAGCATCGCCCGCTCCAGCAACCGGTCGTTCAGGATCCGGCGCGCCTGCGCCAACTGCACCCGGTTGTTGATCCCCGCGATCTCCCGGTGGTCCGCCGCCACCGAAGCACCCACCCGGTGCCCGGCCTCCCGCAGGATCCCCAGCACGTCCGTCAGGTACTCCTCACCCTGACTGTTGTCCGTGCGCACCTTCCCCAACGCGTCCGCCAGCAACCGGCCGTCGAACGCGAACACACCCGAGTTGATCTCCCGGATCGCCCGCTGCTCCGCCGAGGCGTCCTTGTGCTCCACGATCGCCGTCACGGCACCCGAACCGGCGTCGCGCACGATACGGCCGTACCCCGTCGCGTCCGGCACCTCCGCCGTCAGCACGGTCACCGCGTTGCCGTCGGCGTGGTGGGTCTCGGCGAGCCGCGTGAGTGTCTCCCCGGTCAGCAACGGGGTGTCCCCGCACACCACGACCACGGTCCCGTCGACCGCCCCGCCCAGCTCCTCCAACGCCATCCGAACGGCGTGCCCGGTGCCGTTCTGCTGCTCCTGCACGGCGGTACGGACGGCCGCGTCGACCTCACCGAGATGCGCGGCGACCTGCTCGCGCGCGTGCCCGACGACGACGACCAGGTGCTCCGGGTCCAACTCACGGGAGGCGGCGAGCACATGACCCACCAGGGAACGGCCGCAGATGTCGTGCAGGACCTTGGGTGTGGCCGACTTCATACGGGTGCCCTCACCCGCTGCGAGAACGACGACGGCTGCCGGGCGAATGGCGCTCACGGATGTGCCCTTCGGCTTTGGACGGGTGGGGGTGACATCCGCAGGATACCGGGGCGTTTACCGGGCGACATGAGAGCGGGCCCTGACGGTGCTGTCAGGGCCCGAACCGAGCAGCTCCGCCAGCTGGATTCGAACCAGCACTACAGGGCTTCAAAGGCCCGCGGGCTACCAGTTACCCCATGGCGGATGGCTGCGTCAGACCTTACCTGAGTCGCGCTGAGGCCTCAGCCACCATTCCCTTCCACCAGCCTTCGATCCGTCGGTACAGATCGGCTCCCTTGCTCACGCGGATCGCGAGGCAGCCTCGGTAATCGCTGCCGACGTTTTTGCGCACGGTCTTCGGGTTGTGCTTCTTGAGGGTCGTCTTGTGGAAGGCGGAACGGTCTGCGCCGACGAGGCCGCCCCAGTACTGTTCGGCGCCGATCACATCTGCGGTCTCGTGGATCATCACGGTAAAGCGAAGGCGCTCGCGCTCGATGCCAAGCAGGTCCAGCCATGCCAGGTAGAGCTCGATGACTCCCGGATCGCTGTTAACGAAGATCACGTTCTCGCGGCGGTCGTACGGCTTGTCCTTGGATCCCTCGGCCCAATACAAGGCAACTCCCGCCATGAACAGGTCCCGGTCGGTCAGCCCGCCGATCTCGCGCGCCGCGGCTGCCTTGGTCTCCTGGCGTTCCGTGTCGCGGATGGCCAGTTCGTGCTCCCACCTCTTCCGGGCCGCCAGCTTCGCCTGCTCGCTCGGGGAGCGGCGTTCCGGGCGCGGCAGGTCTCGGACCCATAGGGAGACCGAGCTTCGTGAGCAGCCCAGTTCTGCCTCGATGCGGTCGTACGTCCAGCCCTGCAGGCGCAGCTCCCGCGCCCTTGCCCGCAGGTCGTCCTTGGCGTTCGGGCGCTTCGTCCACTCTGGCGGCGGTTCCCCCTTCACCAGCTGGTTGAGGATGTCGTTGTTGAAGATCTTCAGTTCGTCCCGGATCTGTCGAAGGCTGTAGCCGCCGCGCCGGAGCGCCACCGCCTGTTCCCGCAGTTGCTCGAAGTTCTGGTACTTGCTGAGTGGATGTGCCATAGGCATACCGTCCGGGTGGAATGGGGGGTTCCGGAGTCGAACGGGGGTGGTTCAGCAGTTCGAGGGTTTCCGGGGGGTTTCGGTGTTGTTCGGTTACGGAGTGTGGTGTAGGGCAGTAGACGAAACTCACCGGAAAAGCCCACCCCCGCGCCCGTAGGCTGGACGCATGACCACGACGGGGGCAGACCACGCGACGGCCGTGACCGGGCCGTGGTGGTGGTCGCGGTGGCGTAGTGCGGTGCTGGACGGGGCGCTCGCCCTGGTGTCGGCGTTGGAGTGCGGCGCGGAGGGGATCCCGTTCGCGCGGGACGCGGGGATCCCGTTGTCGGCGGGGATCGTGTTCGGTTTGCTGGCCGGTTCCGTCCTGCTGCTGCGCAGGAAGTGGCCGATCGCCGTCGTCCTGGTCGCGATCGCTGTCACGCCGGCCCAGATGGGTTTCCTGATGGGCATCGTCGGCCTGTACACGCTGGCCGCGGCGGAGCTGCCGCGCCGGATCATCGTGGCGCTGGCCGGGATGTCGCTGGTCGGCACGATGATCGTGACGTTCGTGCGGGTGAGGCAGGACATGGCGCGGGGGGATCTGACGCTGGGGGACTGGTTCGTCCCGTTCGCGGCGGTCACCACGTCCCTCGGGCTGACGGCGCCGCCGTTGCTGCTCGGGTTGTACGTGGGTGCGCGGCGCCGGCTGATGGAGAGCCTGCGGGAGCGGGCGGACAGTCTGGAGCGGGAGTTGCAGCTGCTCGCGGAGCGCGCGGAGGAGCGTGCGGAGTGGGCGCGGGGTGAGGAGCGGACGCGGATCGCGCGGGAGATGCATGACGTGGTCGCGCACCGGGTGTCGTTGATGGTGGTGCATGCGGCGGCGATGCAGGCGGTGGCGCGCAAGGACCCCGAGAAGGCGGTGCGGAACGCGGCGCTGGTGGGGGACATGGGGCGGCAGGCGCTGACGGAGTTGCGGGAGATGCTGGGGGTGCTGCGTTCGGGGGAGGGCGCTCAGCGTCGTACGGCGTCGGCGTCGGCGTCGGCGTCGGCGTCGGGCTCGGCTTCCGCTTCGGCTTCGGTCTCGGTGTCGGGTTCGGGTTCGGCTGCGGTTTCGGTGGCTGTGTCGACGGCGCCGGGTGCGGTGCCGTTGGCGGCGGTGGGGGTGGCGGCCGCGGCGGCTGCTTCGCGGGTGGCCGAGGAGGAGGGTCCGTGGCTGTCGGAGCTCGATGTGCTGATCGGGCAGTCGGCGGCGGCGGGGATGGTGGTGGATCTGTCGGTGGAGGGGGATGTCCGGTCGTACGCGGCGGAGATCGAGCAGACGGCGTTCCGGGTGGTGCAGGAGGCGCTGACCAACGTCCACAAGCATGCGGCGGGCGCGAAGACCCATGTGCGGTTGGCGCACCGGGTGGCGGAGATCGCGATGCAGGTGGAGAACGAGCCGCCGCCGGAGCCGGCGTCGGCGGCGTCGGCCGGGCTGCCGTCCGGGGGGAACGGTCTGGTGGGGATGCGGGAGCGGGTGCTGGGGCTGGGAGGGGTGTTCGTGTCGGGGCCGACGGACGCGGGGGGTTTCCGGGTGTCGGCGGTGATTCCGGCGGCTTGAGGGGGCGCGGTCTTCCTGCTGCGGGTGGGGGTGGTCAGCCGTGGGTGGTGAGGCGTTGGGGTTCGATGCCCGTGATGAGGGTGGCGAGGGCGTGGTCGATGTCGGGGCCGACGTACCAGTCGCCGGTGTGGTCGAGGGCGTAGACGCGGCCTTCGGCGTCGACGGCCAGCAGGGCGTGGGTGTCGGTCTCCGCGCCGAGTGGGCAGACCTCGGTGTCGAGGGCGCGGCCCAGGTCGCCGAGGGTGCGGGCGAGGTGGAGGCCGTGCAGCGGGTCGAGGTGGAGGGTGGCGGGGGCGACCTGGCGGCCCGCTGTGGCGGGCTTGATGTGCAGGCCGCCGAACTCGGCCCAGGCCTCCACGGCGGCGGGGAAGACGGCGTGCCGGTGTCCGGCGGGTGAGACGTGGTCGCGCAGGGCGTCGGCCCAGAACTCGGCCTGTTTTATGTCCCAGCGTCCGGGTTGCCAGCCGGCGGTGCGCAGGGCGGTGTCGACGGGCGCGGGGAAGCGCGACGGGGGTGTCCCGGGGCGGGTGAGGCCGAGTCCGGGGGACGTGGTGCGGTCGGCGTGCATCTGCCCTTCGTTCATGTGCGGGTGCGGGTGCGGGTGCGGGTGCGGGTGCGGGTGCGGGTGTGTCGTGTGGTGTGTGGTGTGTGGTGTGTGGGCGTGGGTCAGTCGTCGTGGGTGGGGTCGACGACGCGGACGCCGAAGTGTGCGGTGAGGGCGGTGCACGCCCGGCAGGGCGGGGCGAAGCTGCCGTGCAGCGGGTCGCCGTCCTCGCGTATCCGGCGGGCGGTGAGCTTGGCCTGCTTGAGGGCTCTGCGGGCCTCGCCGTTGGTCATGGGTCTGCGCAGGGCGCGTTTGCTGCGGGCGGCGTCGGCGGTGGTGATGTGCCGTGAGATGAGGATGGCCTCGGCGCAGCGGCCGGTGAAGCGGTCGCGCTGTCCGCTGGGGAGGGTGTCGAGGAACTCCTGGACCAGGGGGTGCAGCGGCGGCGGCTGGTCACCTCGGGCGGCGGTGCCGGTGAGGGTGGCGCCGCGCACCGAGAGGGCGGCGGCGACGGTGGGCAGGATGCCGTCACGGCGGTGCTGGAGGGTGGGCGCGGACGGTGTCCCGGTGCTGCTCCAGCCGATGCGCGGGTCGCCGGTGAAGGCGCTGTCGGCTGCGCCGGGTACGGCGTTGTGAGGTCCCGTCTGTGTGGCGTTCATGATCGTCTTCCCCTCCCGGGCATCCCCCCGAAAGTCACAGACTGCCAAATCCCGTGGCGGGTGCGGTAGCTGGGGCGCCACGACACGCCCGGGTCCGGGCGTGCTGTCACGGCGGGGTGACGGCTGGTCACGAAGCGGAGGGCCGGTGACCGGGGTTCGCGTACCGCATAGGCTGTCGGCACCGCGATGGGCGCGGTCGACGCGTCTGGGACGTGGGAGAGACAGCCGGATACGGGCCGTGGCGCGCCGCAGGGGTGTGGTCCGGACTCGTACAGAGTGCCGCAGGGGGCAACCGTCATGACGACAGGTCGGCTCGGGCAGGCCGCGCCGCCGAACGCGGCCTATGCCGGGCAGGTCGTGCATTTCCCGGATCCGGTCCGGGCGGCACGTCACCCGAGAGGGGTACGTGTCGACGAGCGTGGCTACCCCGATTTCTCGCCCTACGCGCGTGCGGTGGCGGAGATCGCCGATCCGCCGGAGGGCTTCGGTGTCGACGAACTGCGGCTGACGGACTTCGTGTCCGCGAACGCGGTGCTGGCGGCTTCGGGTCACGAACTGTGGGACACGGTGCCGGCGGTGGCGACGCCGCACGGCTGGACCTGGCACCACGTGGTGGGGTCGCGGCGCCTCGAACTGGTACCGGTCGAGGTGAAGGCGCTGCTGCGGCATCACGGCGGGGTGGCGACGGCGCGGGTGGACCAGGGGAAGCGGGGGACGCGGCCGTTGCAGGAGACGCGTCCGGCGCACTTCGGGCTGCCGAAGTCGGGTGTGGCGGTGTCGGAGTCGCAGGTCCAGGGCGTCGAGGAGGACTTGGGGTACCGGCTGCCCGGCGCCTACCGCTCCTTCCTGAAGGCGGCGGGCGGTTGTGCGCCGGTGGGCACGGCGCTGCTCGCCGATCTGGGGCTGCTGGTCGACCAGCCGTTCTTCACGGTGCGGGACGAGGCGGCGGTCAACGACCTCGTGTACGTGAACAAGTGCCTGCGCGACCACCTGACCAAGGACTACCTCGGGGTCTGTTTCGTGCAGGGCGGTCTGGTGGCGGTGAAGGTGCGGGGCGACCGGCCGGGTTCGGTGTGGTTCTGCGCGTACGACGATGTGCGTGACGTGGATCCCTCGTGGCCGCCGGCGGAGCGCGTGGAGCGGCTGTTGCTGCCGTGCGGTGAGGACTTCGACGTGTTCCTGTCCCGGCTGGCGGGATCTCCGCCGGAGTTGGAGACGGTGGCGAACCTGATGGTGGACGGCGGTTT
Source organism: Streptomyces sp. NPDC006655 (assembly GCF_040703965.1). Lineage (NCBI taxonomy): Bacteria > Bacillati > Actinomycetota > Actinomycetes > Kitasatosporales > Streptomycetaceae > Streptomyces > Streptomyces sp. NPDC006655. The sequence goes on from NZ_JBEYJU010000013.1 coordinate 88,210, forward strand.
CGCGCATGCCGTCCCGGTCGGCTCGGGGGAGTGAGTTTCGGCATGGTGACGTTCGCGCAGGCGCAGGAGCGCGCGGAAGAGTGGATCAACGGGGACGTGCCCGGGTACCAGCACCGTGAGGTGCGGGTGCGGGAGTTCGGGCTCGGGTTCGTGGTGTGGGGCGAGGACCGCGCGGAGGGTCCGCGTTCCGACGCGGGTGGGCAGCGGCTGGTCATCGCCCGGGACAGCGGGGAGGCCACGTTGTGGCCCGCGCTGCCGGTGGGGGAGGTGATCCGCCGGTTCGAGGAGGAGTACGGCCGGGAGGCGGAGGTCGCCGACGCGGTGCCGGCGCCGGCCGCCCGGGTGGACCTGAATCAGACGTCGTTCTTGTTGAGCCCGCCGGAGTGGCTCCAGGACGCGGCGGACAAGCTGGGAATTCCGGACCGGCGGTCGGAGGGTTCCGAGCGTTCCGAGAGTTCGGGGGGCTCGGGGGGCGTGGGGGCGCCGGCGGCCGGTTCTGGTGCCGGGGCGACTCCTTGGGCGGGTACCGACACGAATGCGGACGCCGGTGACGACCGTTCCGTCCCGTTGCCCGCGACGGTGTTCGCGCCGCCGCTGAGCGACGCGGGCGACGGCGCGCTGGGCGATGCCGAGACGGCGCTGATGGCGGGCGGCAGTCAGCTGCCGCCGACGGCGGTGTCCCCGGCGCTCGACGACCCGAACACGCTGGGCGCGCGGGGTGGTGCCCAGGGGGCGCCTGGAGCTGAGGGTGGCGCTCCGAGGCCACCCGGTACGCCCGCTGCACCGGGCGCCCCTGGAGCCCCGGGAACTCCCGCGACTGCACCCGCCGGCAGCGGCACGACTCCGCCACCCCCGCAGGGGCCCCCGTCGTACGGCTACCCCCAGGGCCCGGCGGCTCCGGGCCATGCCCCGCAGGGGCGGCCGGCGGCTTCGGGGACGCCCCCGCAGGGTCCGGAGGCGGCGGGCGGGGCCGGTTTTTCGCAGGCGTCCGCCGGTTCCTCCTACGGTTACCCGCAGGCCCAGGCCCAGGCCCAGGCACCGGCACCGGCCCCGGCTGGCCCCGGTTACGGCTATCCGCAGCCGCCCGCCGGGGCTCCTCACGCGCCCCAGCCTCCCGTGGGTCCGGGTGCGCCGGGGCGGTCGCTCGCGCCGAACGCGGGTGACATAGCCGAGGCCGCGACGAGCAAGGCGGCGCCTCCGCCCCGCAGGGGACGCGGTGCGGCCGGTGCGCCGCCTCCGCCGCCGGGCGCTCCGGGAGCGCCGGGTGCCCGTCCTGGTGGCGTGCCTGAGCCGTCCGCGCCGGCGGATGGCTACGCGCCGACGCAGATGGTGCCCTCGGCGGGTCCGGGCGGACCCGAGGGGCAGGTGCCCGGTGCGCCGGGCAACCCGGGCGGCAGGCCGCCGGGCGATGTTCATCACGCGGCCACGATGCTGGCCGACCCGGGCGGCATGGGCGCGCAGCGGCCGGCGGCCGCCCCCGGCATGCCCGGGGCGCCGAACGCCTCGGCCCCCGGTGCGCCGAACCCGCCCGGCGCTCCCGGAGCACCGGCCGCCCCCGGCGCTCCGCAACCGCCGGGCGCCCCCGGCATGCCCCCCGCGCCTGCTGGGCAGGGCTCCCCCGGCGGTTCCCGCGGAGCGGTGCACCATGCGGAGACCGTGCTCGCCGCACCCCCGGTGGGCGCCCCCGGTACGCCGCCGGTTGCCCCGCCGATGCCGCCGCCGATGCCGGCCGGTGCCGTGCCGCCGCCGATGCCGGCCGGTGCCATGCCGCCGCCGTCCGGGCAGCCGGTGCCCGGTGGGCCGCCGCCCGCGTACGGCTACCCGCAGCAGGGTCAGCCGACCGTCGGTCCCGGCTACCAGGCGGTGCTGCGCTACCGGGCGCAGGACGGCTCGGAGCAGCAGCTGATCAGGCGTTCGGCGCCGGGCACACCGCACCCGGAGTGGCAGATCTACCACGAGCTGCGGGCCATGAACGTGCCGCCGGACCAGGTGCTGGAGCTGCACACGGAGCTGGAGTCGTGCGAGCTGCCGGGTGCCTACTGCGCGCGGATGATCCGGGAGCAGTGGCCGCAGGCCCGGTTGGCGAGCATCGCGCCGTACGGCACGGACCACGCGAGCCGGCAGCAGGGGATGCGGCAGTTGCTGGCGCATCAGGGCGAGTTGCACCAGGTGGCCGCGGGTCCCGCGCGGCCCGCGCCGGTGCGGGCGCCGTTGCCGCAGGTGCAGGCGGCGCCGCCGATCCCGCCGGAGGCGATCGCCCAGGAACTGGGCGCGGCGTTCGGTCCCGGCGTGTTCCGGTTCGAGCAGGCGGCGGTGTCGCGGCAGGGCGTCCCGCCGATCGTGGCGCACACGCTGGTGGCCGCGGGGCTGCCGCTGGACATGGGGCCGTTCTTCTGGGCGCAGGCCCAGCCGGGCCGTCCGGTGCCGACGCTGGCGGAGCTGGCGCAGGAGCGCGGGCTGCGGCCGGCGCCGGACGCGGGGTCGTACCTCGTCATGGGCACCGACTTCGGCAAGGCGGTCTGTGTGCAGTACGGCACTGCGAACATCGTGGCGGTACCGGTGGAGGCCGGTCCGGGCGGGGCGTCCGTGCCGCCGCAGTTCGTCAACACCGGGCTGCCGGAGTTCGCCCGCTGCCTGGCGCTGCTGGGCCGGATGTGGCGGCTCAGGTTCGGTCTGAACCAGGAGCAGGCGGGCCGCTGGACCGTCGACTTCCAGGCTCAGCTGGCCTCCCTGGACCCGGCGGCGCTGGGATCCCCGGAGAGCTGGTGGTCGGTGCTGCTGGAACAGATGTGGGACGGGCTGCTGTAGGAGGCGGCGACCGGCCCGGCGCGGAGGCGCTGACCCGCTACCGGAGGGCGCACGGCTGAAGCCGTGCGCCCTCCGGTGCGCTTGTGTGCCCAGGTGTGCCCAGGTGTGCGGTGGGGTGCTTCGGCCGTGACATCTCTGCGGAGTGTCGCGTTATGAACACTTACGTCCCATCCATCAAGATGTGCGCGAAATCATCATTTGTCGCGGTCCGGTGGAGAGGGGTTCCCAGGGTGAGCAACGCATCGATGTCGCCGTACGGCTTCGCGACCGTCCGAGGGCGTGGCTACCGCCCCGAGCAGGTCGACTCGTTCCTGGCCGCGCTCTGCGAGGACCGGGACGCGGCCTGGGAGCGTGCCGCGCGGCTCACCGTGCTCGCCAAGGACATGGGCGCGGAGGCCGAGCGGCTGCGCGTCGCCGTCGAGCAGCTCCCGCCCCAGTCCTACGAGGCTCTCGGGGACCGCGCGCAGCGGGTGTTCCGGCTGGTGCAGGACGAGGCGGCGGCCCTGCGGGACAACGCCCGGCGGGCGCTGACGGACGGGGCCGCGCAGTGCGAGGAGAGCGTCGAGAACGCGCTGCGGGCGGCCCAGGAGCAGGCCGACGCGCTCCGCGCGGACGCCGAGGAACGCGCCCGTCAGCTGCTCCTCGCCGCGCGGGCGGAGGCGGACGACATCCGTATCGGCGCCCGGCTCGACGTGAAGGAGTGGCGGGGTGAGGCCCTGGCGGCGTTGCGCGAGGTGCGGCAGCGCACCACGGCGATGCTCGCCGAGCAGGCCAAGCAGCATGCCGAGCGGTGGGCCGAGGCGGAGCGTGAGGAGGTCGCGAGCGCCGCCGCTGTCGACGCGCACAACGCCGAGCGCATCGCCCGTGCGGAGGCGGCCCTCGCCGAGGCGGAGCGGGCCCTGGAGGAGGCGGAGGAGTCGGCGCGCCGCTCGGAGGAGGAGGCGCACGCGCGGGCCGCCGAGATCCTCACGGAGGCGCGGTTGCGTGAGGAACGTATCGCGCGGGAGACCGAACGGGTGCTGCGCGAGCACGGCGAGACCTGGGACGACGTCCAGGCGCACATGGACCACATGCGTGACAGCCTCATGACCCTGACGGGGCGCGCGGCGGCGGAGTAGCGCGCTCCCGCCCCAGACGGCCTCGCACCCCCAGGCGGCCTCGCACCCCCAGACGGTCTCACGGCCCCCGGCGGCCGACGCCCGCCAGGATCCAGCCCTCGACCGCCTCGTACTGCCGCCGCTGTTCCGCGGCCCCGCGCCGGCCGGAGGCCACCGTCCCGAGCCAGCCCAGCAGGAAGCCGGCCGGGATGGAGACGATCCCGGTGGTGGTGAAGGGGAACCAGTTGAAGTCGGCGTCCGGGAAGGCGGCGCCGGGTGAACCCGAGACCAGGTTGGTGCCGGGCATCAACACCAGCACGGTGAGGCTGCCGCCGAGGAGCGTGCAGAGCAGGCCGGTGCGGGTGTAGCGGCGCCAGAAGAGGCCGTACACCAGGGCGGGGGCGAGGGCGGAGGCGCCGAGGCAGAAGGAGAGGGTGACCAGGGGCTGCAGGCTGTGGTGCTGCACGAGGGTCGCCAGCAGGATCGTGGGGACTCCGATGGCGAGCGCACAGACGCGGGCCAGGCCCATCTCGCGGCGGGCCGGCATCTCCCGGGCGCGGGTGGCGAACACGTCGTGGGCGAGGGAGTTGGCGCAGGCGAGGATCATGCCGGCGACGGAGGCGAGCAGGGTCAGGAAGAGCGCCGTGGTGACGGTGGTGAAGAGCAGGGTCTCCGCGGTCGACACGTCGGTTCCGAGGGCGGCGCGGGAGCCCAGCAGGTAGGCGGTGTTGCCCTGCGGGTCGGCGGCGGCGACGGCGGCCCGGCCGACCAGGGCGGTGGCGCCGAACCCGACGACGCTGACGACCAGCGCGAACAGGGCCACGCAGGACACGGCCCAGGACATCGAGCGGCGTACCTGGCGGGCGCTGGAGGCCGTGTACATGCGCATGGTGACGTGCGGCAGGCAGGCGCCGCCGAGGACGATGGTCAGCTCCGAGCTGATCATGTCCAGCCGGGGTGCGGGACCGCCCCTGAACTGGAGGCCCGAGTGCAGGAAGGCGTCACCGGCGCCGCTGCCCCGGGCCGCCGCGGTGAGCAGGGCGCCCGGGTCCCAGTCGAAGCGGCGCAGGACCAGCAGGGCGACCACGGTGCCGGAGCCGAGCAGCATGACGATCTTCAGGATCTGGATGAGGGCGGTGCCCTTCATGCCGCCGATGGCCGCGTAACTGATCATCAGGGTGCCGAGGCCGATGACGCAGCCGGTCCCCACGGACCTGTCGGAGAAGCCGAGGACGAAGGCCATCAGCTGTCCGGCTCCGGCGAGTTGGACCAGCATCAGCGGCAGCAGGGCGGCGATGGTCACCGCGCAGGCCGCGATCCGTACCGAACGGCCGGGCATCCGCCGGGCCAGCACGTCGCCCATGGTGAACCGGCCCGCGTTGCGCAGCGGTTCGGCGAGCAGGAACATCAGCACCAGCAGGGACAGTGCCGTGCTGAGGGCGAGGACGACGCCGTCGTAGCCGCACAGGGCGATCACTCCGCCGGTACCGAGGACGCCGGCCGCGGAGATGTAGTCGCCGGCGATGGCGAGGCCGTTGCGCAGCGGTGAGAGGGAGCCGTAGCCGGTGTAGAACTCGTCGAGGTCGTCGCGGTCCGGGCCGGCCAGCACGCACAGCAGCAGGGTGAGCGTGGCGACGGCGGTGAAGGCGACCAGGGACATGGAGTGCGCGGAGCCGCTCAGTCCGGTCACCGTACGGCCCCCCGTCTGGCGTCCAGTTCCGCGGCTCTGCGGATCCGGTCGGCGAGGGGGTCGACGTGGCGGCGCGCGGTGCGCTCGTACAGGACGATCGCCAGCCAGGTGACGGGGAGTTGCAGGAGGGCGAGCAGCAGGCCCGCGGGCACGCCGTCGGCGACCGTGCGCGTCATCACGCGCGGGGCGAACGCCGACAGCAGCAGGAACAGCGTGAAGTAGCCGAGGGCGGTGAGGGTCGCGGCGCGCCGCTGGAGGCGGTAGGCGCCGCGCAGCACGCGCAGGTCGCTGTGGTGGCCGACCGGCTCCCGGTGCGGCACGTGCCGGGGCTGCGCCGGCTGCGGCGGCACCGGCCGCCAGGGGTAGGTGTGGTGGGGCGGGTCCGGTGGGCAGGGGTCGTGGGACATCCCGGTGCTCCTTGCGTGGCTCGGGTCCGTGGCGGCGGACCGCAGGGAGAGGGGGAGCGGGGCACGCACGTTACTCGGAGGGATCCGGAGTGCGCGCAGTTTTCCCCGAACTGGCCGGTCGGTATGCGCTTGCTTCATCAGAACGTGTCTGACCTCGGGTGTTACCCGCGTTAACCCTGACGTGGGAGGCGGCTCCCGGGGGCAAGGGTGGAGCCGGACCCCTAGAAGGTCTCCACCCGGCGGTGGAGGACCCCTAGGGGGTTCTCCGTACCACGGCTCGGGGCGGGGTCGTACCCCCGGAGGACGAGACGGCGCCCCGGTCGTCCTTAACCTGGCTTTACGCCGCCGGGGGGCGGTTGACCGAACCCGCGGAGGTGGGGTTTTCCCCCGGGCGAGACGGGGCTTCGCACCAGCGCGGAGGGACCCCGCCGACCGCGAGACTCATCGTCGTACCGAAACGCGCACAGCAAAGGGTGGCACCGTGCTGCCCGCTCGCTGACCGACTTAGGAGACATACCGTGACATCGGCTGTGACCATTCCCAGGCACGGGGGTACTGGAGGGCGTACGGCCGTTGCCGCGCGGGCGCGGCAGGTCGTCAAGGCGTACGGGTCCGGGGAGACCCGGGTCGTCGCCCTGGACCATGTCGACGTGGACATCGCGCGGGGGCAGTTCACCGCGATCATGGGCCCCTCGGGGTCCGGCAAGTCCACCCTGATGCACTGCCTCGCCGGGCTCGACACCGTGACGAGCGGTCAGATCTACCTGGACGAGACCGAGATCACCGGCCTGAAGGACAAGAAGCTCACCAAGCTGCGCCGGGACCGGATCGGCTTCATCTTCCAGGCGTTCAACCTGCTGCCGACCCTGAACGCGCTGGAGAACATCACGCTGCCCATGGACATCGCCGGGCGCAGGCCCGACAAGGAGTGGCTCCAGCGCGTGGTCACCACCGTGGGGCTCGCGGACCGGCTCAAGCACCGTCCCACCCAGCTCTCGGGCGGTCAGCAGCAGCGGGTGGCCGTGGCGCGCGCCCTGGCCGCCCGCCCGGAGATCATCTTCGGCGACGAGCCGACCGGAAACCTCGACTCCCGCGCGGGCGCGGAGGTCCTCGGCTTCCTGCGCCGCTCCGTGGACGAACTGGGCCAGACGATCGTCATGGTCACCCACGACCCGGTGGCCGCCTCCTACGCGGACCGCGTCCTCTACCTCGCCGACGGCCGGATCGTCGACGAGATGTTCGAGCCGACCGCGGACACCGTCCTCGACCGCATGAAGGACTTCGACGCCCGGGGGCGTACGTCATGACCGTCCTGAAGACCTCGATGCGCAACTTCTTCGCGCACAAGGGGCGCATGGCCCTGTCGGCGGTCGCCGTGCTGCTGTCGGTGGCGTTCGTGTGCGGCACGCTGGTGTTCACGGACACGATGAACACGACGTTCGACAAGCTCTTCGCGGCCACCTCGTCCGACGTGACGGTCAGTGCCGAGAGCGCCTCCGACACCGGTCAGACCACCTCCGACAACGGCAGGCCGCCGGTCATGCCCGCCTCGGTGGTGGCGAAGGTCCGCGCGGCACGCGGTGTCGAGGCGGCCGAGGGCACGGTCTTCTCGACGTCCGTGACCGTCATCGACGCCCGGAAGGACAGCCTGTCGCCGTCCAGCGGCGCCCCCACCATCGTGGGCAGCTGGAACTCCAACGACGCCCGCACCATGAAGATCACCTCCGGTACGGCGCCGAAGAACGCCGGCCAGGTCATGGTGGACGCCGACACCGCCGACAAGCACCACCTGAAGCTCGGCGACGCGATCGGCGTGATCAGCGCGGTCGGCACCCACACCGCGAGGATCTCCGGCATAGCCGACTTCACCGTCACCAACCCCGGTGCCGCGATCTTCTACCTGGACACGAGGACCGCGCAGCAGACGCTCGTCGGACGGACCGGTGTCTTCACCAACGTCAACGTGACCGCGGCGCCCGGCGTGACCGACCCGCAGCTGAAGCGGAACGTGCTCGCCGAACTCGGCACCGCCTACAAGGTGCAGACCGCCAAGGAGAGCGCCGACGCCAACCAGAAGGACGTCGAGAGCTTCATGGACGTCATGAAGTACGCGATGCTCGGCTTCGCCGGGATCGCCTTCCTGGTCGGCATCTTCCTGATCATCAACACCTTCTCCATGCTGGTCGCCCAGCGGACCCGCGAGATCGGCCTGATGCGGGCCATCGGCGCCGGCCGCCGCCAGGTCAACCGCTCCGTGCTCGTCGAGGCACTGCTGCTCGGCGTGGTCGGCTCGGTCCTGGGCGTCGGCGCGGGCGTCGGCATCGCGATCGGCCTGATGAAGCTCATGGGCTCCATGGGCATGCACCTGTCCACCAGTGACCTGACGGTCGCCTGGACGACCCCGGTGGTCGGCCTCGTCCTCGGCGTCGTCGTCACCGTCCTCGCCGCCTACCTGCCCGCACGCCGCGCCGGCAAGGTCTCGCCGATGGCCGCGCTGCGCGACGCGGGCGCCCCCGCCGACGCCAGGGCGGGCGTCGTACGCGCCCTGGTCGGCCTCCTGTTGACCGCGGGCGGCGGCTACAGCCTGTGGCTCGCCTCCACCGCCGACCAGGCCAAGGAGGGCTCGCTCTGGCTGGGCCTCGGCATCGTGGCCTCGCTCATCGGGTTCGTCGTCGTCGGCCCGCTGCTCGCGGCCGGTGTCGTACGGGTCCTGGGCGCCGTCCTGCTGCGGATGTTCGGCCCCGTCGGACGCTTGGCCGAACGCAACGCGCTGCGCAACCCGCGCCGCACCGGCGCCACCGGCGCCGCCCTGATGATCGGCCTCGCGCTGGTCGCCTGCCTCTCGGTGGTCGGCTCCTCCATGGTCGCCTCCGCCTCCGACCAGCTCGACAAGACCGTCGGCACCGACTTCATCATCCAGTCCGACAGCGGCCAGCGGGTCACCCCGCAGGCGGTCAGGGCCGTCAAGGACGTACCCGGCCTCGCCCGGGTCACCGAGTACCGCACCACCACCGCCGACTACACCACCCCCGACGGCAGGACGCTCAAGGACACCGACATCACGGCGGCCGACCCGACCTACGCGACCGACCTGCGCACCAAGACGGTCGCCGGCGACCTCAAGGACGCCTACCTGCCCGACTCGATGTCCGTGCACCAGAAGTTCGCCGAGGCCCACGGCATCCACCTCGGCTCGAAGATCACCGTCAGGTTCAAGGACGGCGGCACCGCGCACCTCACGGTCCGCGCGATCACCAGCAGCGACGTCGTCATCGACCAGGGCGCCAAGTACACCTCCATCGCCACCCTGGCCAAGTACGTCCCGGCCGACCGGATGCCGCTCGACCAACTGGTCTTCGCCACCGCCAAGGACGGCCGGCAGGACAGCGCCTACAAGGCGCTCAAGACCGCGCTGCACGACTACCCGCAGTACACCGTGCGCGACCAGACCGACTACAAGCAGGCGCTCAAGGACCAGATCGGCCAGCTGCTGAACCTGATCTACGGCCTGCTCGCCCTGGCGATCATCGTCGCGGTCCTCGGTGTCGTGAACACCCTGGCCCTGTCGGTCGTCGAGCGCACCCGCGAGATCGGCCTCATGCGGGCCATCGGACTCTCCCGCCGCCAGCTGCGCCGCATGATCCGCATGGAGTCCGTGGTGATCGCCCTGTTCGGCGCCCTGCTGGGCCTCGGACTCGGCATGGGCTGGGGCGCGACCGCCCAGCAGCTGCTCGCCCTGCAGGGCCTGAAGGTCCTGGAGATCCCCTGGCCCACGATCATCGGGGTCTTCGTCGGCTCGGCCTTCGTGGGCCTGTTCGCCGCCCTGGTCCCGGCGTTCCGCGCGGGCCGCATGAACGTCCTGAACGCCATCGCGACGGACTGACGGGAAGCAGACGACGCGGACGACGCAGACGACGCAGACGCGGACGACGCAGACACAGACCACCGCATACGGGGGTTGCGGGGGAAAGGCCCGGCGCCGGGGAGTCCCAGGACTTCCCGGCGCCGGGCACGTGTGCCGTGTCCTTCCGTCGGCTCACCGGGGGTTGTCCACAGCCCCCGGCACACGCGCCCCCGTCGTCGTAGGCTGGACACCCCCCGGTCGCACCCCGCGCCGGGCCGTTCGCGTTGCCCGCCCCCGGACGAAAGCCGCCCAGAATGAGCCTGCACGGTCTGCTCGACGCCGTCGTCAAGGACCCCGCCCTCACGGAAGCGATCAAGGCGGCCGGGGACGGCAACCGCATGCACGTCGACCTGGTCGGCCCCCCGGCGGCCCGCCCCTTCGCGGTCGCCGCCCTGGCCCGCGAGACCGGCCGCCCGGTGCTCGCGGTCACCGCCACCGGCCGCGAGGCCGAGGACCTGGCCGCCGCCCTGCGCACCCTGCTGCCCTCCGAGGGCGTCGTGGAGTACCCCTCCTGGGAGACGCTCCCGCACGAGCGGCTCAGCCCGCGCAGCGACACCGTCGGCCGCCGCCTCGCCGTCCTGCGCCGCCTCGCCCACCCCCGCCCCGACGACCCCGAGACCGGCCCGGTCTCCGTGGTCGTGGCACCCGTGCGATCCGTGCTCCAGCCGCAGGTCAAGGGCCTCGGCGACCTGGAACCCGTGGCCCTGCGCACCGGGCAGAGCGCCGACCTGAACGAGGTCGTGGAAGCCCTCGCCGCGGCCGCCTACGCGCGCGTGGAGCTCGTCGAGAAGCGCGGCGAGTTCGCCGTGCGCGGCGGCATCCTGGACGTCTTCCCGCCCACCGAGGAACACCCGCTGCGCATCGAGTTCTGGGGCGACGACGTCGAGGAGATCCGCTACTTCAAGGTCGCCGACCAGCGCTCCCTCGAAGTCGCCGAGCACGGCCTGTGGGCACCGCCCTGCCGCGAGCTGCTGCTCACCGAGGACGTCCGCGCACGCGCGCGTGCCCTCGCCGAGGAGCACCCGGAGCTCGGCGAACTGCTCAACAAGATCGCCGAGGGGATCGCGGTCGAGGGCATGGAGTCCCTCGCGCCGGTCCTGGTCGACGACATGGAGCTGCTGCTCGACGTGCTGCCCAAGGGCGCGATGGCCGTCGTGTGCGACCCGGAGCGGGTCCGCACCCGCGCCGCCGACCTGGTGGCCACCAGCCTGGAGTTCCTCCAGGCGTCCTGGGCGGCCACCGCGGGCGGCGGCGAGGCGCCCATCGACGTCGGCGCGGCCTCCCTGTGGTCCATCGCCGACGTCCGCGACCGCGCGCGCGAGCTGGACATGATGTGGTGGTCGGTGTCGCCGTTCGCGGCGGACGAGGAGCTGTCCGCCGACACCCTCAAGCTCGGCATGCACGCCCCGGAGACCTACCGCGGCGACACCGCGAAGGCCCTCGCCGACACCAAGGGCTGGCTCGCCGACGGCTGGCGCACGGTGTTCGTCACCGAGGGCCACGGCCCCGCCGCCCGCACCGTCGAGGTGCTCGGCGGCGAGGGCGTCGCGGCCCGCCTGGACGTCGACCTCGGCGAGGTGACCCCCTCGGTCGTGCACGTGTCCTGCGGCTCGATCGACTACGGGTTCGTCGACCCGGCGCTCAGACTCGCCGTCCTCACCGAGACCGACCTGTCCGGCCAGAAGGCGGCGGGCAAGGACGGCGCCCGGATGCCGGCCCGCCGCCGCAAGACCATCGACCCGCTCACTCTGGAGGCGGGCGACTACATCGTCCACGAGCAGCACGGCGTCGGCCGCTACATCGAGATGGTGCAGCGCACCGTCCAGGGCGCCACCCGCGAGTACCTGGTCGTCGAGTACGCGCCCGCCAAGCGCGGCCAGCCCGGCGACCGGCTGTACATCCCGACGGACCAGCTGGAGCAGATCACCAAGTACGTCGGCGGCGAGGCCCCCACCCTGCACCGCCTCGGCGGCGCGGACTGGACGAAGACCAAGGCGCGCGCCAAGAAGGCCGTCAAGGAGATCGCCGCCGACCTGATCAAGCTGTACAGCGCGCGCATGGCCGCCCCCGGGCACGCGTTCGGCGGGGACACGCCGTGGCAGCGCGAGCTGGAGGACGCGTTCCCGTACGCCGAGACCCCCGACCAGCTGACCACGATCGCCGAGGTCAAGGAGGACATGGAGAAGTCGGTCCCGATGGACCGCCTGATCTGCGGCGACGTCGGCTACGGCAAGACGGAGATCGCGGTGCGGGCCGCCTTCAAGGCCGTCCAGGACGGCAAGCAGGTCGCCGTCCTCGTGCCCACGACCCTGCTGGTGCAGCAGCACTTCGGGACGTTCTCCGAGCGGTACTCGCAGTTCCCGGTCAGCGTGAAGGCGCTCTCCCGCTTCCAGACCGACACCGAGGCGAAGTCCACCCTGGAGGGCCTCAGGGAGGGCGCGGTCGACGTCGTCATCGGCACCCACCGGCTGTTCTCCTCGGAGACCAAGTTCAAGGACCTCGGCCTGGTCATCGTCGACGAGGAGCAGCGCTTCGGCGTCGAGCACAAGGAGCAGCTGAAGAAGCTGCGCGCCAACGTCGACGTGCTGACGATGTCGGCCACCCCGATCCCCCGCACCCTGGAGATGGCGGTGACGGGCATCCGCGAGATGTCCACGATCACCACTCCCCCCGAGGAGCGGCACCCGGTGCTCACCTTCGTCGGGCCGTACGAGGAGAAGCAGATCGGCGCCGCCATCCGCCGCGAACTGCTGCGCGAGGGCCAGGTCTTCTACATCCACAACCGGGTGGAGTCCATCGACCGCGCGGCGGCCCGACTCCGCGACATCGTCCCCGAGGCGCGCATCGCGACCGCCCACGGCCAGATGTCGGAGTCGGCGCTCGAACAGGTCGTCGTCGACTTCTGGGAGAAGAAGTTCGACGTCCTCGTCTCCACCACGATCGTCGAGTCCGGCATCGACATCTCCAACGCCAACACCCTGATCGTGGAGCGCGGCGACACCTTCGGCCTGTCCCAGCTGCACCAGCTGCGCGGCCGGGTCGGCCGCGGCCGCGAGCGCGGCTACGCGTACTTCCTGTACCCGCCGGAGAAGCCGCTGACCGAGACCGCGCACGAGCGGCTCGCGACCATCGCCCAGCACACCGAGATGGGCGCCGGCATGTACGTGGCGATGAAGGACCTGGAGATCCGCGGCGCCGGAAACCTGCTCGGCGGCGAGCAGTCCGGGCACATCGCGGGCGTCGGCTTCGACCTGTACGTGCGCATGGTCGGCGAGGCCGTCGCGGACTACCGGCGGCAGCTGGAGACCGGGGAGATCGAGGAGGAGCCGCCGCTCGAGGTCAAGATCGAGCTGCCCGTCGACGCGCACGTCCCGCACGACTACGCGCCCGGCGAGCGGCTGCGCCTCCAGGCCTACCGGGCCATCGCCTCCGCCAACTCGGAGGAGGACATCCGGGCGGTCCGCGAGGAACTCACCGACCGCTACGGCAAGGTGCCCGAGCCGGTGGAGAACCTGCTGCTCGTCGCCGGACTGCGGATGCTCGCGCGCGCCTGCGGGGTCGGCGAGATCGTCCTCCAGGGCACCAACATCCGGTTCGCGCCGGTGGAGTTGCGCGAGTCGCAGGAGCTGCGCCTCAAGAGGCTGTACCCGGGGACGGTCATCAAGCCGACGGTCCACCAGGTGCTGGTGCCGCGCCCGAAGACCGCGAAGGTGGGCGGCAAGCCGCTGGTCGGCCGGGAACTGCTGGGCTGGGTCGGGGAGTTCCTAGCGTCGGTGCTGGGGTCCTGACCGGCGGGCGCCCCCTCGCACCGGCCCCTCGTCGCCTGACCGCCCCGACTACCCGAGGGGGTTGCGGGCATCCGTCCTCCGAGGCCCGGCCCGGGCCACCCGGCCGGTTACGGTGGGGCCGGCAGAGATCCGCCCGTCCAGCGGCGGCAGAGGGAAAGTACGAGGGGGCGCACGTGGCGCGGCTCAGGGGCGGGGCGGTCACCGCTGTCGTCATGATCTTCGCGGTGACCGGATGCAAGGACCTTCAGGACAAAGGGACGTCCGGAGCCCCGGGCACCGCGAGCGGGGGAGCGGCCATGACCGCCGCCGACTCGCTCACCGTCAAGGGGCGGGCGCCGAAGACCGGTTACACCCGGGCCAGGTTCGGCTCCGCCTGGGCGGACACCGACTCCAACTCGTGCGACACCCGGAGCGACATACTCAAGCGCGACCTGGAGAGCGTGAAGTTCACGGACGGCGACTGCAAGGTCTCCTACGGGGTCCTGGACCCGGACCCCTACTCGGGCAAGGAGGTCACCTACCGGCGCGGCCACAGCCTGGTCGACATCGACCACCTCGTCGCGCTGTCGGACGCCTGGCAGAAGGGCGCCAAGTACTGGGACGCGGGCAAGCGGATAGCCCTGGCCAACGACCCGCTGAACCTGCTGGCCGTCGGCGCGAGCGCCAACCGCGGCAAGGGCGACGGCGACACGGCCACCTGGCTGCCGCCCAACAAGTCCTACCGCTGCACCTATGTCGCCGCTCAGATCGCCGTGAAGAAGAAGTACGGGCTGTGGGTCACCGCCGCCGAGAAGGCGGCCATGAAGAAGGTCCTCGCCACCTGCCCCGGCCAGAAGCTCCCCACGGGCGGCAACCCGACGAAGGCACCCTCGCGGTTCACGGCACGCTGACCCGGCTCACCGCGCCCCGCCGCGCGGCCCGGGGGCGGGGCGGCCCGCCTTCTCCCAGGCGACGAAGGTGTGGGTACGGGCGAAGACGAACGCCTTGACCGGGTTGGCGGAGTACGTCCACGGCGCGCTGCCGACGTAGCCGCCGACCGCCCTGAACTGCTCCACCGCCTCCGCGTACCGCTTCGTCCGGAACAGCGCGTCCGCCAGCAGGTGCCGTACCGCCGGCAGCCGGTGGTGCCCGGCCGGCACCCGGTCCACGGCGTCCAGGGTGGCGTCCACGGCCGCGTGCGCGAACGGCTGGTCGTAGACCGGCGCCTGAGGCTCGCGGCACGCGTGCTCCATCAACGCCTCCAGGCGCAGTACCGGCAGCAGGCTCCCCACCGGTGCCGAGGCCGCGGCCTGCTCGGCGAACGCGTACATCAGCTCGTGCGACCCCTGCCACTTGGCGCACCAGTACTGCAGGGCACTGGCATGGGCACCGAAGTGGTACGGGTCGCGCGCGGTGACCTCGGCCCACAGCGCCCGGAAGTCGTCGTTCGACCAGCCGAGCCCCCGGGCGATGGTGAGCTGCGCGACCCAGGGGCTGGGGTCCTCGGGCGCCATCCAGGCGGCCTCCTGGCAGGCGGGCAGCGCCTCCGCGAGCAGCCGGTGGAAGCCCTCGAACTGCTCGGCGGTGGTGTGCTTGGCCGACTTCGCGCCGCGCACCTTGCCGGCGAGCACGACGAGCCCGTCGGCGTGCACGAGGGCGGCGGACGGGTCGCCCGGGTACTCGGTGCGCCACGCCGTGACCCAGGCGTCGTCCTCGGCGGCGGCGTGCACGAGGATGCCGAGCCGGTACCACCGCAGGTCCCAGTCGCGGCCCGCCGCGGCCAGGTAGCCGGCGGCCCGCCGCCAGTCACCGGCGAGGGCGGCCGCGGCGACCGCGTCCGCCTCGGGATCCGGCCCCGCGAACCGGCTGTCGAGCTGAGCGGCCGGCACCAGCCCGTACGTGGCGGGGTCGATGGTGACCGGCGCCGCGGCCTTCGCCTCCGCCCGCATCGCCCGCGCCTTGCGGGCGTTGCGCGGAACGGTGACGGCCGCGTAGGCGAGGGCGCCGGCACCGGCTATGTCGATCAGGACGTTCATGACGGGTCTTTCGGGGTCGGGGCCGCTTGAGGTGGCGGTTCTGAAGGCGGTCGAAGCGACCGGGGGAGGCGGAGAACTGGCGGTCCGTCAGTACGGGACGGGGGGCGGCGGCCAGGGCCGGGCGGCGGGCTGCGGTGCCGCGCCCCCGGCCGGGTGACCGCCCCCGCCGGGCAGCAGCAGGGCGCGCAGGGGCGCCGTGCGGGGCGGCTCCGCGACCGCGTGGTCCAGGGTCTCCTCCAGCGCCTCGATGAACCGTTCGGGCGCCGCCGTGCGCACCGCGGGCCCCGACCAGCACAGCTCCCAACGGCACAGCCCCGTCTCCAGCGCGGCGAGCAGGGCCAGTCGGCGCAGGGCGGAACGGAAGGCCGTCCGGGTGAACTCGCGTGCCGCACGCCCGCTGCTGAGGGCGGCCCGCTCCGACCGGGGCAGCCGGTCCGCGATGTCGTACAGCAGGCCGTGGTCGAGCAGGTCCATGAGGTGGCCGAGCTGGGCGGCCGCGGGCGCGGCCAGGACGCCCGGTCCGGTCACCCGGGCCATGGCCTCGCACAGGGGTGCCGCCTCCCGTGTCCAGCTCTCGTGCCGGACCCGGGCGGGCAGTTCGGCCCAGGGCACCCGCCGCCAGGAGAGCATCTCCTCGCCCAGCACCCGCTCTTCGAGTGCGGCGAGAAGGCGGTCCGGCGCGCGGAGCAGCGCGAGAGCGGGGCGTCGTACGGACGCGGTGCCGCGCCCGTCGTCGGGCAGCGCCGACAGCGCCGCGATGCGGTCGGCGGTGGGCGGGTGACTGTCGTAGGGGGACCGCTCCTCGTGCGGGTCCTCGGGGGACGGCGTCCGTAGCCAGGATTCCAGGCCGGCACGGCGGTGGTCGTCCGCGAGGAGGCGCCAGAGCCCGCCGTGGAACTGCCCCTCGGGCGGCAGCAGGTGTGCCTTGCGGCCCATCAGGGCGTAGTCGCGCAGGTAGAGGTCGTCCACGGCTTCGAGAGCGGGGACGCGGCGCAGCGCGGCGACCATGGCGTCCCGTCCGGCGATCCTGGCGGCCAGGTCGTCGGCCGCGTACTCCTGCCGGCGGCTGACGGCCTCGGTCAGGCGCAGGCACAGCCCGGCGTACGCGGAGAAGACGACGGCGAGATAGTGGTCCGGGCCCCGGGTGGGCTCCCGCTTCGGCCGCGGTGGCTTGCCGGCCGCCCGGCGCCGTGCGGCCCGTGCGGCGGACGCCGCCTGCTCCTGCGCCTCCTCGCGTGCGGCCCGCTGCCGCAACGTGCGCACGGTCCCGAGCAGCCTGCGGTGCAGCGCCCACACCAGAGCGCCCAGACGGGTGTCGCTCCGGGCGTAGTGGCCCAGCTCGTGGACGAGCACGGCGTCCAGTTCGTTCTCCGGAAGACCGATCAGCAGGGCCACGCCGAGGAAGAGCCGCCGTTCGCCGGTGACCAGCCCCAGCCACCGTGCCTCCTCCTGCACCATGGCGCCGGCTCCGGGGATCACCCGTATCTCCGTGGGCGGCCGCGTGCCCACCCGCTCGGCCAGCTCGCCCACGCGCCGCCACAGCTCGGGCTGCTCCACCGGCGTCGCCGGCACACCGGCGATCTCGTCCTCGCCGTCGCCGGGGCGGAGGCTGAGCAGGACGACCCGCACCACGCACCAGGCGACGGCCAGCGAGCCGAGCCAGCCCTCGACGGTCATGACCGTGACGCCCGGGCCGCGGGCCAGGAACACGTCCAGGAGTGCCAGCACGACGACGACGAGCAGCGCCAGCACGTAGAACCCGATCAGCAGGGCGAGAGCGAGCCCGGCGCGCAGGGCTGTTCCGGGTACGGCGGGCCGCCGCGCGGGAGCCCGTACGGCCGCTGCCCGGCCGGCGGCGCGGGACGACTGGCGCATCGGCATCCTTCAGGGGTGTTTCAGGGCTCTTCAGGGGTGATTCAGGGGTGTTTGAGGGCGGCGGAACGGTCGTGGGGCCGGGACGTCACGCCCCGGCTATTTCTTCAGCGCCGCCAGGACCGTTGTCGTCACCTTCTTCGCCGACGCGGCGCCGTCGTCGCCACCCGCCGTGGACAGCACGGTGACCACGGAGTTCCCGGAACGGGCCGCGATCAGCGTGGTGCCGTTCTCCCAGGAGCCGCTCGTCAGCGTCATCGTGTAGGCCTCGTCGGCGAGTCCCGGCGTGGCGGTGCCGGTGAGCTTCACCTTGGCGTGCGCGTCGGTGTCCGTGAACGTGGCACATGCGGCGGCCACCGACCGCAGGGCCTTCATCACCTCGGTCGCCGTGGTGCCCTGGAAGGCGTCGATCTCCTGGTCCACCTCCTCGGTCTGGTTCGCGTAGCCGTTCTGCGCGAACGACACCCCGCCCTTGTACCCGGAGACCTGGATCCAGGACGTGGTCTCCAGCCGGGTGCAGTCCGGCTTGCCGGTCTTCCGGGCGGCCGGGGAGAGGAACCGGCCACCGCTGTCGGCGGAACCGTCGGACTCCAGGGTGAGCCCGGCCGGGAACGCCGAGGCGGGGGCGAGCGCCTTCTTCAGCTGCGTACCCGTGAGCAGAGCGGCGTTGGGGTCCTTCGCCTTGGCGGGTTCGGCGCTCGCGCCGCTGCCGGTGCCCGCGCCGGTACCGGAGTCGGAGGAGGAACCGGAGGAGCAGGCGGACAGGGCCAGCGGGAGTGCGGCGACGGCCATCAGTACGACGGCGCGGGACGGGAGACGCATCGGAGTCCTTCTCGGGTGGGTGGAACGGTGGTGTGCGCGACGGCCTCGCGGCCGGGGCGGGGTTTCATCGCGGGGCCGGGCTTCATCGAGGGGCGGGCTTGATCGCGGGGTCGGCTTCATCGCGGGGTCGGCTTCATCGCCGGGCCGGTTTCATCGCCGGGTCGGCCCGGCGGAGGTCGGGTCCGGCGCAGGCAGGCCGCGGGCTCTCGGGGCCGGGGTCTTCCCTGCGTCCGGGGCACGGCCGACGGAGGCCGGTGCGCCGCCTGAAGTCCTGTTGGACGCGCCGCCCGGAGCGCCGCCCGCGGCGCCGCTGTCGGCGTTGGCGGACACGGAGCCGATGATGACGAATCCCACGAGGGCGCTCAGTCCCATCCTGGTTTTCATGCCCATGGCGGAATCCCCTTCCCGCGGCGGCCACCCCTCCGGCCGCCGTTGTTCGCGGGGTCAATGAGAGCAGAGCCTGTGAACCGAGTCAACACGACGACTTGGGTGTGCCACGTACACGACGTGAATCGATGGATCTTGTGTACGCCGGTATGCTCGCGGCACCACGGAACGAGGGAAGCGGGGGCGCGTGCAGGACAACGCCACAGAGGTGACCGCGGCCGGTATCGCACGACTCGCCGGAGTGGGCCGGGCCGCCGTCAGCAACTGGCGCCGTCGGCACGCCGACTTCCCCAAGCCGGTCGGCGGCACCGAGACCAGCCCCTCGTTCGCGCTCGCCGAGGTCGAGGCCTGGCTGCGGGGCCAGGGCAAACTCGCCGAGGTCCCGCTGCGCGAACGGGTCTGGCAGCAACTCGCCGGGCACCCCGGCGGCCCGCTCACCGCGCTGGTGCACGCCGGCTGCGCGCTGCTGCTGATCCATGAGCGCCCGACCGCCTGGCTCGACGTGAGCGCCGGCTCGGACGAACGCCTGGCCGCGATGCTGCCGGGCACGCTGGAGCAGGTGCTGACCTCCCGCTTCGGCGGCAGCGAGGCGGCGGCCAGGGCCGTGAACGTCGAACCGCGCACCCCCACCGGCCCGCAGCTGCTGCCCTCCGTCCCTCTCCTGCGCGGGGTCGCCGAACTGGCCGCCGACTCGGGGGCCCGGCAGTGCTTCGAGTTCCTGCTGGGCCGGTACCTCGACGCCAACCCCCGCCAGTACACCCTCACCCCGCCCGAACTCGCCGGTCTCATGGCCGACCTCGCCGGGCCCGCCCGCACGGTCCTGGACCCGGCCTGCGGCACCGGCGCCCTGCTGCGGGCCGTGCCCACCGGTCCCGACCGGCAGCTGTACGCCCAGGACAGCGCCCCCGACCTCGCCGCGCTCACCGCGCTGCGCCTCGCGCTGCACTCCCGGGCCCGCGTGCACGCCGCCACCGGCGACACCCTGCGCGCCGACGCCCACCCCGAGCTGCGCGCCGACGCCGTGCTGTGCCATCCGCCGTTCAACGAGCGCAACTGGGGCCACGACGAACTGGCCTACGACCCCCGCTGGGAGTACGGCTTCCCGGCCCGCACCGAGTCGGAGCTGGCCTGGGTGCAGCACGCCCTCGCCCGGCTCGCCGACGGCGGCACCGCGGTCCTGCTGATGCCGCCGGCCGCCGCGTCCCGCCGTTCCGGCCGCCGGATCCGCGCCGACCTGCTGCGCCGGGGCGCCCTGCGCGCGGTGGTGGCGCTGCCGGTCGGGACGGCGCCGCCGTACAACATCCCGCTGCACCTGTGGGTGCTGCGCAGACCCGACCGGACCCCGGCCGCGCCGGAGGTGCTGCTCGTGGACACCGGGAGGTTCGCGGGGGAGGGGCGGGGCGGCCCCGACCGGGCGGCGGTACGGGACGCCGTGCTGGACGCCTGGCGTGCCTTCGAGCGCGGCGGGGGCACGGGGGAACGGCCCGGACTGGCCCGGGTGGTGCCGGTCATCGAACTCCTCGACGACGACGTGGACCTCGCACCCGCCCGCCACCTGCCGCCGGAGCCCGCGGCCGACGGCGCGGAGCAGCTCACGGCGGTCCGCGAACGGCTCGGCGAGACCCTGCGACTGACCGCCGACCTCACCCCGCCCCCGGCCGGCCAGGCGTCGCCCGCGCGCTGGCCGCTCACCACCGTCGGCGAACTCGCCCGTGGCGGCGCCCTGGTGCTGCGCACCGGCGGACACGGCGGGCACGCGCGCGTGCCCGTCCTCACCGA
The DNA here is from genome assembly GCF_040703965.1 of Streptomyces sp. NPDC006655. Taxonomy (NCBI): domain Bacteria; kingdom Bacillati; phylum Actinomycetota; class Actinomycetes; order Kitasatosporales; family Streptomycetaceae; genus Streptomyces; species Streptomyces sp. NPDC006655. Next base: position 108,779 of record NZ_JBEYJU010000013.1, read on the forward strand.
CCAGGACGTCCTCGCCGGCACGGCGCCCTCCGGCACGCTTCCCGAGAGCGAGGAGGCGGCCGTGCTGACCGAGCCGGGCGACGTCGTCGTGCCGGTCCTCGGCGGGGGCTCGGTGGCGCGCGTCATCGACGACGCCACGGCGGGCGCCGCCCTGGGCCGCAACCTCGTCCTGCTGCGCCCCGACCGCACGGCGCTCGACCCCTGGTTCCTCGCCGGCTTCCTGCGGGGCAGCGCCAACAACCGGCAGGCCAGCAGCTACGCCTCCACCGCGACCCGGCTGGACGTGCGCCGGCTGCAACTGCCGCGGCTCCCCCTGGAGGAACAGCGGCGCTACGGCGCGCGGTTCCGCGCGCTCGACGAGTTCGAGCGGGCGCTGCGCCACACGAGCCGACTCGGGGAACAGCTCGTACGCGGGATGTACGACGGTCTCACCGTCGGCACGGTCGCACCCGACTGAGCCACCACCCGGGCGGGACGCGGCCCCCGGCCGGGCCGCGCACAACGGTTCGGTACAACCCCGACCGTATGTCCGTGCCGGGCCATATGCTCGGGACGACCACCGTACGACCGGTGCCTCCGTGAGCGGGCCGCACCGGACGGGCACGTACGCCCCTTTTCCCGGCGACACAGGAGCGATCATGCAAGGCCAGGGCCATGCGCAGCCGGTGCAGCGGCCGCCGCACGACGCGGTACTGGTCCTGTGGCGCGTGGTGTTCGTGGCGACGGGCCTGTTCAGCCTCGGCTTCCTGACGTGGGTGATGATGCTGCGGCTGGCCGTCGTGACCCGCAGGTCGGTGGATTACGGCCTGCTGGTGGCGGTCGCGGCGGCCGACGTCCTCAGCCTCGTGCTGCTGGGCAGCGAACCCGGCGACGACGTGCACACCCCCGGCGGCTACCTGGGGATCACCCTGCTGTTCGGCACGCTGCTGGCCACGGTCGTCTACTACCTCGCCGCGGACGTACGCCACTTCCAGCGCCGGCGCGCGCAGTACGCGGCACAGACGTACGCGTACGCGCCCCCCGCCTCGCCGTACACCACGGGGACGGTGCCCCCGGACACGCGGCCGCCGCACACCCCGCCCCCGGTCCTCCGGCAGCCGCCGGCGCACCCCCCGATACCCGCCCCGCCCCAGCGTCCGGCACCGGCCCGCATCGAGCAGGTGCGCGCCGAACTCGACGAACTCAGTGACTACCTGCGCAAGCACGACGGCCACCACGAGAGCGGAAGGTGACCGTGGCGACGGGACGGCTCGTCGCCGGCCGCTACGAACTGTCCACGCTCATCGGGCAGGGCGGCATGGGCCAGGTGTGGACGGCGTACGACCAGCGGCTCGACCGGCGGGTGGCGGTGAAGCTGCTGCGCCCCGACAAGGTGGCGGGCGCGGAGGCGGAGGAGCTGCGCCGGCGGTTCCTGCGCGAGTGCCGGGTGACCGCACAGGTCGACCACCCGGGCCTGGTCACCGTGCACGACGCGGGCAGCGAGGGCGAGGAACTGTTCCTCGTCATGCAGTACGTGGACGGCGCCGACCTCTCCGACCACCTGGCGGAACACGAGCCCTACCCGTGGCAGTGGGCGGTGGCGGTGGCCGCGCAACTGTGCGCCGTGCTGAGCGCCGTGCACGCGGTGCCGATCGTCCACCGCGACCTCAAGCCCCGCAACGTGATGGTGAAGCAGGACGGCACGGTCACCGTCCTCGACCTGGGCGTGGCCTCCGTCATGGACACGGACACCACCCGGCTCACCCACACCGGCTCCCCGATCGGCTCACCCGCCTACATGGCGCCCGAGCAGGCGATGGGCGGCGCGGTCGGCCCGTACACCGACCTGTACGCACTCGGCGTACTGCTGCACGAACTGCTCAGCGGCGAGGTGCCGTTCGCGGGTTCCACGGCCCTCGGCGTGCTGCACCGTCACTTGTACGAACCGCCGGTGCCGGTGCGCCGGACCCGCCCCGAGGTCCCGGAGCTGCTCGAAAACCTCGTCCTGCGCCTGCTGGCCAAGGACCCGCAGCACCGGCCGGAGTCCGCGCAGGAGGTCTACGAGGACCTGGCGCCCCTCCTGCCCGCGCGCGGGACGCCCTCGGGGGCGCCCCTGGACCCGACGCGCCCCTTCCTGCGCCCGCACGCCCCCTGGCCGGACCGCGCCCGCACACCCGCGCCGCAGCCCGCCGCCCCCGTGGCCGCCGTCCCCGGCCGACCCGACGTCGTCACCGCCGTCGACGAGGTCAAACGGCTGCTCGGAGAGGGGCGGATCACCCAGGCCGTCGACATCCTGGGCGCGATCCTGCCGGTAGCCGCCGACCAGCACGGGGAGCGCTCCACGGTCGTACGGACCCTGCGCAAGCAGTACGCGGCCACGCTCATGGACGACGGGCAGTACCGGCGCGCGCTGCCCGAACTGCGCCGGCTCGCCGACGAACGCGCCGCCGAGGCCGGCCAGGCCGACCCGCAGTCCCTGCGCTTCCGCTACGAGATCGCCCAGTGCCTGGAACAACTCGGCGAACCGGCGGCGGCACTCGCGGAGTACCGCGCGCTGCTGCCCTACTACGAGAACCAGTACGTGGCCGGCGACCCCCAGCTCGCCCACGACGTGCGCCGCCGGATCGGACATTTGCTGCTCGCCCTCGGCGACCGGCCGGCCGCCCACGACACCCTCACCCGGCTGCTCTTCGACGTGGAACGGCTGCACGGACCCGGGCACCCCATGGCGGCGGAGGTCCGGCGGACGCTGCAGTGGCTGGGGCAGGTGCGCGGCTAGCCCCACCGCGCCTGATAGGTTGCCGTCCGTTTTCCTCAGGACTTTCTTGCATAGTGCACACACAGGGGTGGGATCCGGTATGTCCAGCCATCGCCAGTCGAAGAAGCGCAGATACATCACCTGGGGCGTCGCGGGCGCCGCCGTCGCCGCCGGAGCCGGGATAACCGCCCAGACCTCCATGGCCGCCACCACCTGGCCCGCCCAGAAGACGTTCACCGGCCGCGCCTTCGACACCTGCGCCGCGCCCTCCCTCGCCGCGATGAAAGCCTGGAACACCGGCTTCTACGGCGCCGCCGCCGTCTACATCGGCGGCAAGAACCGCGGCTGCAACCAGCCCAACCTCACCGCCTCCTGGGTCAAGTCCGTCTCCACGCTCGGCTGGAAGCTCGTCCCGCTCTACGTCGGCTCCCAGCCGTCCTGCGGATCCGGCGGCTCCGTGAAGATCAGCGCCTCCACCGCGGCCGCCGTGGGCACGTCCGAGGCGGACGACGCCGTGGCCAAGGCCGCCGCCCTCGGGATGAAGGCAGGCAGCCCGATCTACCTCGACATGGAGGCGTACGACACGACGAACACGTCGTGCAACAACGCCGTGCTGACGTACGTCCGCGCCTTCGACAAGGAACTGCGCGCCAAGACCTACCGCGCGGGCCTCTACGGCTTCACCAGCTCCAGCGCCAAGGCGATCGCGAACGCCACGGACAAGACGGACCTGCCGGGCAACCTCTGGTACGCGCTGTGGGACAAGCAGAACACCACCACCGCGGACTGGCCGTTCGGCTCGACCCAGTTCACCGGGCACAGCCGGGCGCACCAGTACATGGTCAACAGCAAGGAGAGCCGCGGCGGTTACACGATCACCGTGGACCGCGACGCGTGGGACGCCCCGGTGGCGATCACGGGCTGAGCCCGGTTCACGGGGAGGGACGACCCGCAAACCCTTCCGGGGGGTGGCGCGGCGGTGCCGGATGCGTGTGTGAATCGTTGGTCGAATGGGTTGGCCAGAGCCTGCCCACTGCCTACCATCGATCACCGCAAGACCTTGTGCACCGTCGCACAATCTCCTCGGGAGGCCTCCTTGCACCGCCGCCGTCGCACCGCGCTCGTCCTGTCCGCCGCGATCGCCGCCGCGGCCCCCCTCCTCACCGCCTGCTCGGGCGGCGCGCACCCGGGCGCGGCGGCCGTCGTCGGCGGGCAGCGGATCACCGTCGCGCAGCTGGAGAACCGCGTGAACGAGGTGCGCCGGGCCCAGCGGGCCGCGGTGCCGGACCAGGCGCAGTACCAGCAGGTCCTCTCCGCCACCAGCAGCCTCACCCGGGACACCCTCTACAACATGGTCCTCGACCGGGTGCTGCACCGGGCCGCCCAGGACGCGGGCGTCACCGTCTCCCGCAAGGACGTCGAGGAGATGCGCGCCCGCCTGGAACGGCAGGCGGGCGGCGCCAAGGCGCTCCAGGCCGCCTGGCTGCAGAAGTACGGCATCGCCCCCCGGCAGCTGGACGACAACCTCCGCTTCCAGGTGGAGGCCAACAAGCTCGCCCAGGTCCTCGGCACCGACACCTCGCAGCCCGCCTTCTGGAAGGCCCTCTCCCGGGCCTCCGAGGAACTCCACGTCGACCTCAACCCGCGCTACGGCGCCTGGGACGTCCAGAAGAGCAGCCGGGTGGACGCCAAGACACCGTGGGTACGGGAGGTCACCTCGGCGGGGACCCGGGTGTCGGCGTAGGGCGGCCGACACCCGGGCGAGATGGCGGTCATACGATCTCTTGATCACTCTGGGGCTGTGGACAAAGCGCGAGGTCGGCGACGGCCGTGCGTTACGTTCGGAGCGTGAACACCACCAGCCCCGAACCCCCCACCCCGGAAACCGGCACCGGCACCGACCCCGGCCGCATCGTCCTGCTCACCACCAGCCACCGGGTCGCGCCCGGCCTGCTGTCCTGGCCCGCCTGGCAGGCACTGCGCACCGCGGACCGCGTGCTGTGCGCCGACGGCGCGCATCCGCAGCTGCCCTACCTGCGGGAGGCCGGGACGGCCGTGGACGAGGCCGCCCCCACCGCCGGGGAACTGGTCGACGCCTGCGCCGGCGGCCGCACCGTGGTGGTCGTCGCGACGGGCGAGGGCGAACCCGCTCTCACCGACGGCCTGGCCCGCCTCGCCGGCTCCGGCCGGGTCCGGATGCCCGAGCTGGAGCTGCTCCCCGCCTCCTACGACCTGCCGGGCGCCCGCCTGCTCGACCTCGTCCAGGTCATGGACCGCATCCGCGAGGAGTGCCCCTGGTCCTCCCGCAAGACCCACGAGGGCCTGGCGAAGTACGCCATCGAGGAGGCCTACGAACTGGTCGAGGCGATCGAGGCCGGCGACCGCGACGAACTGCGCGAGGAACTGGGCGACGTCCTCCTCCAGGTCGTCTTCCACGCACGGATAGCGGAGGAGGACCCCGAGGCCCCGTTCTCGGTGGACGACGTGGCCGGCGGCATCGTCGCCAAGCTCATCCACCGCCACCCGCACGTCTTCGGCGACGAGACCGCGTCGACGCCGGAGGAGGTCAAGGAGCACTGGCTGCGGACCAAGGCGGCGGAGAAGCAGCGGAAGTCGGTGACCGACGGCGTCCCCCTCGGCCAGCCCGGCCTCGCCCTCGCCGCCAAACTCACCTCCCGCGTCCGCACCGCGGGCCTGGACGTCCCCCTCCCGACGGGCGAGGGCATCGGCTACGAACTCCTGGCCCTGGCCGCCCGCGCCGAGACGGAGGGCGTGGACCCGGAAGCAGCCCTCAGAGCAGCGGCCCGCACGTACCGGGACGCGATCAGGCGGACCGAGGGGCAGGACTGAGGCGTGACCGGCCGGCCCCCTCGGGACACCACCGCCCCGGAACTCTTCACCTGGGAGTTCGCCACCGATCCGTATCCCGCCTACGCCTGGCTCCGCGAGCACGCCCCCGTGCACCGGGCCACCCTGCCCAGCGGGGTGGAGGCCTGGCTGGTCACGCGGTACGGCGACGCCAGGCAGGCGCTCGCCGATCCGCGGCTCAGCAAGAACCCGGCGCATCACGACGAGCCCGCGCACGCCAAGGGCAAGACCGGGATCCCCGGCGAGCGCAAGGCCGAGTTGATGACACACCTGCTGAACATCGACCCGCCGGACCACACCCGGCTGCGGCGGCTGGTCAGCAAGGCGTTCACACCACGTCGGGTGGCCGAGTTCGCGCCCCGGGTGCAGGAGCTGGCGGACGGGCTCATCGACGGCTTCGCGGACCGTGGATCCGCCGACCTCATCCACGAGTTCGCCTTTCCGCTCCCCATCTACGCCATCTGCGATCTGCTCGGCGTCCCCCGCGAGGACCAGGACGACTTCCGGGACTGGGCGGGCATGATGATCCGTCACGGCGGGGGACCCCGCGGCGGTGTCGCGCGGTCCGTGAAGAAGATGCGCGGGTATCTGGCCGAGCTGATCCATCGCAAGCGGGAGGCGCTGCCCGCCGAGCCGGACCCCGCGGAGGACCTGATCTCCGGGCTCATCCGGGCCTCGGACCACGGCGAGCACCTCACCGAGAACGAGGCCGCCGCCATGGCCTTCATCCTGCTGTTCGCAGGTTTCGAGACCACGGTCAACCTCGTGGGCAACGGCACGTACGCCCTGCTCACCCACCCCGAGCAGCGGGCTCGCCTGCAGGACTCCCTGGCCGCGGGAGAGCGTGGCCTCCTGGAGACCGGAGTCGAGGAACTGCTGCGCTTCGACGGGCCGGTGGAGCTGGCCACCTGGCGGTTCGCCACCGAGCCGCTCGTCATCGGCGGGCAGCACATCGGGGCCGGCGACCCGGTCCTCGTCGTACTCGCCGCCGCGGACCGGGACCCGGAGCGGTTCGCCGAACCAGACACGCTCGACCTCTCACGGCGGGACAACCAGCACCTCGGGTACGGCCACGGCATCCACTACTGCCTCGGCGCCCCACTCGCCAGGCTGGAGGGGCAGACCGCGCTCGCCACCCTGTTCACCCGCCTTCCGGACCTGCGACTCGCCGCGGAAGAGCGGGAGTTGCGGTGGCGTGGCGGGCTCATCATGCGCGGGCTGCGGACGCTCCCCGTGGAGTTCACACCTGGTGGGTGAGGGACCCCCACGGACCGAAGGTGACCAGCGCTCAAGTCTGTGATCTTCACGTGATCTGCGCGGCATTAACTTGTGACAAGTGATCGTCTGCCGATACGTTCACCCATCAGCGCGGCGCCCCTGCGGGACCCGTCGCGCAGGTCACCGCTGTCGCTCGAAAGGTTTCCGCATGCTCTCCGGGAACGGTCGTCACCGTCGCCCCCGTCAGGCTCCGGCTCTCCTCGTCGCGGCGGGGGTGACCGGCTCCGCCATCGCCATCCCGCTGCTGGGTGCGGCGAGCGCGAACGCGGCCGACGGCACCACCTGGGACAAGGTGGCCGAGTGCGAGAGCGCCGGCTCCTGGAGCATGGACAGCGGCAACGGCTACTACGGCGGACTGCAGATGTCCCAGGACGACTGGGACAAGTACGGCGGTACGGACTACGCCGCCACGCCCGACCAGGCGAGCCGTTCGCAGCAGATCGCGGTCGCCGAGAAGATACTCGCGGAACAGGGCACCAAGCCCTGGCGGACCTGTGCCCTGCTGGCCGGGCTCTCGTCGGACGACACCTCGGTGAAGGTGGACACGGGCCTCGGCGGATCGGATGGTTCGTCCGGTTCCTCCGGTTCTGTCGACTCGTCCTCCGGGTTGTCGGACTCGTCCTCCGCGAGCGACTCCGGCGACTCGGGCGCGTCGTCCGCGACGAAGGGCTCCGGGGCCGAATCCGCGTCCCCCGCTCCGAGTTCCGGCGCGAGCGACGCTTCCAAGGCGCCCGTTCCCGGCAAGTCCGACGGTGCCGGCAAGGCGGCGGGGTCGACGCCTTCCGCCTCCGCCCCCTCGAAGGCGAGCGAGAACCCGGTGATCCCGGACGCCGGTGACGACTCGGACAATTCATGGCAGACCGGCAGCTCTTGGAGCCTGGTCGACACGGGCGCCGTCAGCGGTGGCGGCAAGCACCGCGGTGACTCGGCGGACGAAACCGTGACAAACGGTCAGAAGGTCGCGTCCGCCGGCCGTCATGCCTCCGCAGACGCCGGCACCTACACCGTCCGCGACGGCGACACCCTCGCCTCCATCGCCGACTCCCTTGGCCTCGACGGCGGGTGGCGCGCGCTCTATGCGGCGAACAAGGCGGACATCGGCACCGACCCGAACGACATCGCCCCCGGTCAGACCCTGAAACTCGACAGCTAAACGGGCCAAAAGCGGCGGGAGTTGACGTCCTGCTTCGGGGCGATTGTCCGTTTTGGTGAAAGTGTGGGATGAGTCTCAGAAGCCCTGATCATCTTTGAAATTCGCCTGATCGTCTGTTTACGGTCAAGGCCGCTCGTCACCACGAGCCCCGGCTGTCGCAACGCCGAGTCCTGCCAGCGGCCGCCCGGGAACAGTCGTCGCGTCAAGCGCCGTAGGCAGGAGCGGGGGACCCAAGGTAAGCGCCGGGTCCGGCAGTTGAGCCCTCAGGGGCCTCACGGCCGAAAGGCCGCCGGAACCGGCTAGGGGTGGAGCCGCGCGTCTCGCGAGAGCGGGCCGTGCGGCCGGGCAACTCAACCGGCCCGAACCCGACAGCTCACCTCGCAGGCGTCGGTGAGGGGATCTTCCATGCTGTTTTCCGGCAAGGGCAAGCACCGTCGTCCGTCCAAGGCCGTCCGCGCCATCGCCGTCGCCGGCGTCACCGGTGCCGCCGTCGCCGCCCCGCTGATGGCAGCCGGCGGAGCCTCCGCCGCCACCGCCTCCGAGTGGGACACCGTCGCCCAGTGCGAGTCCGGCGGCAACTGGTCCATCAACACCGGCAACGGCTACTACGGCGGTCTGCAGTTCTCCGCCTCCACCTGGGCCGCGTACGGCGGCACCGCCTACGCCCCGCAGGCCAACCAGGCCACCAAGGGGCAGCAGATCCAGATCGCCGAGAAGGTCCTCGCCGCCCAGGGCAAGGGCGCCTGGCCGGTCTGCGGCAAGGGCCTGTCCGGCGCCGCCTACACCGGCGGCAGCTCCAGCTCCAGCTCGTCCGGCTCCAGCTCCAGCGGCTCGTCGAGCAGCGGCAGCGCCGGCACGAGCAGCCGTGCGACCGACACCCAGACGGCCTCCCGCTCCGCCGAGCGCCCGGCCGCCAAGAAGACCGTCACCACCCCGACCGGCAAGAAGGTCAAGAAGGGCGACGGCGAGTACAAGGTCGTCAAGGGTGACACCCTCAGCTCGATCGCCGAGAAGCACAAGGTGAAGGGTGGCTGGCAGGCGCTGTTCAAGCTGAACAAGGACATCGTCGACGACGCCGACTTCATCTACCCGGGTCAGCAGCTGCACCTGAAGTAAGGCACCCCCGTCCCCCACGGGCCCCCGCTCCGGCGCGTTTTCCCCCGAACGCGCCGGAGCGGGGTTTCTCTTTGCGGTCGCGCTCCTTGACCCGCTCTTCTCCCGTTCTTCATCGGGACCCCCCTTTGTTCCGCGCATGAACAATGAGTACCGTCAGGGTGTCCACGGGCCGGTCGGTCGACCGGCTGACGGCCCTGGGCCGGTTAGGCTCTAGTCGCAAGGCTGAGCAAGGGCCGACCAGGTCCGCGTGCGCCCCGCACAACCAGCGTCACATCCCAAGAAGGAGATGCTCGTGCCGTCCATCGACGTCGTCGTAGCCCGGGAAATCCTGGACTCCCGAGGCAACCCCACGGTCGAGGTCGAGGTCGGCCTCGACGACGGCAGCACGGGTCGTGCCGCCGTCCCGTCCGGCGCCTCCACCGGCGCCTTCGAGGCCATCGAGCTCCGTGACGGCGACCCCAACCGCTACCTCGGCAAGGGCGTCGAGAAGGCCGTCCTCGCCGTGATCGAGCAGATCGGCCCGGAGCTGGTCGGCTACGACGCCACCGAGCAGCGCCTGATCGACCAGGCGATGTTCGACCTGGACGCCACCGACAACAAGGGCTCGCTCGGCGCCAACGCCATCCTCGGCGTCTCCCTCGCCGTCGCGCACGCCGCCTCCGAGGCGTCCGACCTGCCGCTGTTCCGCTACCTGGGCGGCCCGAACGCGCACCTGCTGCCGGTGCCGATGATGAACATCCTCAACGGCGGCTCGCACGCGGACTCCAACGTGGACATCCAGGAGTTCATGATCGCCCCGATCGGCGCGGAGTCCTTCTCGGAGGCGCTGCGCTGGGGTGCCGAGGTCTACCACACCCTCAAGAAGGTCCTGAAGGCCAAGGGTCTGTCCACCGGCCTCGGCGACGAGGGCGGCTTCGCCCCGAACCTGGAGTCCAACCGCGCCGCGCTGGACCTCATCCTGGAGGCCATCAAGCAGGCCGGTTACGTCCCCGGTGAGCAGATCGCGCTCGCCCTCGACGTCGCCGCGTCCGAGTTCTACAAGGACGGCCGGTACGAGTTCGAGGGCAAGTCCCGCTCGGCCGCCGAGATGACCGAGTACTACGAGGAGCTCGTCGCCGCGTACCCGCTGGTCTCCATCGAGGACCCGCTGTTCGAGGACGACTGGGCCGGCTGGAAGGTCATCACCGACAAGCTCGGCGACAAGGTCCAGCTGGTCGGTGACGACCTGTTCGTCACCAACCCGGAGCGCCTGGCCCGCGGCATCGAGGAGGGCACCGCGAACGCCCTCCTGGTGAAGGTGAACCAGATCGGCTCGCTCACCGAGACCCTGGACGCCGTCGAGCTCGCCCAGCGCAACGGCTTCAAGTGCATGATGTCCCACCGCTCCGGCGAGACCGAGGACGTCACCATCGCCGACCTGGCCGTCGCCACCAACTGCGGCCAGATCAAGACCGGCGCCCCGGCCCGCTCCGAGCGCGTCGCCAAGTACAACCAGCTGCTGCGCATCGAGGAGATCCTCGACGACGCGGCGGTGTACGCCGGCCGCTCCGCGTTCCCCCGTTTCAAGGGCTGAGCCGGTACCGCCTCTCGTGGGTAAGGCTTAGCCAGTCGTACGTACGTCCCCGAACGCGGTCCCGTACCGTGTGCGGGGACGTACGCACGTATCAGGGAGGCGGGGACATGGCCGTGAGGGACCGGGACCGGTTCTCCACCGCGACCAGGCTCAAGCTGCTCGGCGAGCAGACGGCGGCCCGGGTCTACCGCTCCCAGACCAAGCGCCAGGCCCGCCGCTCCCGGCTGACCGGGCGCGCGGCGCTGCTCGCGATCGTGCTGTGCACGATGATCGTGGCGCTCGCCTATCCGATGCGGCAGTACGTCTCGCAGCGCGCCGAGATCGCCGATCAGCAGCGTCAGCAGCGGCAGGCCAGGCAGCGGGTCGAGCAGCTGCGCGACCTGAAGGCGCGGTGGCAGGACGACTCGTACGCCGAGCAGCAGATCCGGCAGCGGCTGCACTACGTGATGCCGGGGGAGACCGGGTACGTCGTGATCGACCCCGGTGCCGCCCGGCAGGCGCACGCGTACCTCGGGGCGGCCGACCGGCCCTGGTACGCGAACGTCTGGGACGGCGTCGACAAGTCCGACGCGTCCGACCAGTGAACCGACAGAAAGCCACGCAGAACACAGTCATGCACACGCCTCCGCCCTCCACTGAGCGTACCGAGCCCACCGACGCCGACGTCGAGGCCTTCAAGCAGCAGCTCGGGCGGCCGCCGCGCGGGCTGCGGGCGATCGCGCACCGGTGCCCCTGCGGCCAGCCGGACGTCGTGGAGACCGCGCCGCGGCTGCCGGACGGGACGCCGTTCCCGACCCTGTACTACCTGACGTGCCCGAAGGCCGCGTCCGCGATCGGGACGCTCGAGGCCAACGGCGTGATGAAGGAGATGACGGCGCGGCTGGAGAGCGATCCGGAGCTGGCGGCGGCGTACCGGGCCGCGCACGAGGACTACGTCCGGCGTCGGGACGAGATCGAGGAGCTGACCGGCTTTCCCAGTGCCGGGGGGATGCCGGACCGGGTGAAGTGTCTGCACGTGCTGGTCGCGCACTCGCTGGCGGCGGGACCGGGCGTGAACCCGCTCGGCGACGAGGCGATCGCCATGCTGCCCGAGTGGTGGGCCAAGGGCGCCTGCGTGACGCTCGCCGGTGACCACGCGCCGACGCACACCCCGGAGGACGCCAAGTGACCCGTGTCGCCGCCGTCGACTGCGGTACCAACTCCATCCGGCTGCTCGTCGCCGACGTCGACCCGGAGACGGGGGAGCTCGTCGACCTGGACCGCCGTATGACGATCGTCCGGCTCGGGCAGGGCGTCGACCGGACCGGGCGGCTCGCGCCGGAGGCGCTCGAGCGGACCTTCGCCGCCTGTCGTGAGTATGCGGCGGTCATCAAGGAGTACGGGGCGGAGCGGCTGCGGTTCGTGGCCACCTCGGCGTCCCGGGACGCCGAGAACCGGGACGAGTTCGTGCGCGGGGTGCTGGACATCCTCGGCGTGGAGCCGGAGGTCATCAGCGGCGACCAGGAGGCGGAGTTCTCCTTCACGGGCGCGACGAGGGAGCTGACGGGCCGCGACCACCTCGCCACGCCGTTCCTCGTGGTGGACATCGGCGGTGGTTCGACCGAGTTCGTGGTCGGTGACGGGCACGTGCGGGCCGCCCGGTCCGTGGACGTGGGCTGTGTGCGGATGACCGAGCGGCACCTGGTGCGCGAGGGGCGGGTCAGCGACCCGCCGACCGAGGCCGAGACCGCCTCCATGTGGGCCGACGTCGAGCGTGCCCTCGATCTCGCGGAGGAGACCGTACCGATGCGCGAGGCGCGCACCCTGGTGGGTCTCGCGGGCTCCGTCACCACCCTCGCGGCGATCCACCAGGACCTGCCGGAGTACGACTCCGCCGCCATCCACCACTCCCGCATCCCCTACGCCCGGGTCCGGGAGATCACCGAGTGGCTGCTGCGCTCGACGCACGCCGAGCGGGCGGCCGTGCCCGCCCTGCATCCCGGCCGGGTGGACGTGATCGCCGCGGGCGCGCTGATCCTTCAGTCGATCATGGAGCGGGTGGGTGCCACGGAGGTCGTGGTGAGCGAGCACGACATCCTGGACGGCATCGCCTGGTCCATCGCGTAGGGGTGTCCAGGGGCCTCGACTGAGCAGGTCAGGTCTACGGATGAGCGGTTTTTCGGCCCGTGACACGCCGTGCCACGACACTCCGGCGGAAAGCTTCGTGAAGTTCTTCACAAGGAATTCGGCGCAGGTGGGCGGTCCGGAGGGGTCCGTTGGGCCGTAAGGGGTCTCAACAGGCCCTTGTCGGTGCTCAGGAGAGCAACCGGGGAGGGTTCCGGGAGGCGCTCGTGCGGGTGACATCGGGTGCCCTCGCGGTGCCCCCGGAAGCCTGGAGAGGCAGCTCACGCGGCATTGACAACGGGTCGTATCGGAAGTGGGTTCCCGCCGGTGACCATGACCTGTGTCACGTGGGCCGCGGAGTGTAGCACGACCCCTGTGAAAGCTTGTGAAGGGGCGCACGAGCAGGCCTCTCCGGGCGGGTGGATACTCGATGCCATGAGCACCACGGAGCGTCCCAGGATCCTCGTAGTAGGCGGTGGGTACGTAGGCCTGTACGCAGCTCGGCGCATCCTCAAGAAGATGCGCTACGGCGAGGCGACCGTCACGGTCGTCGACCCCCGGTCGTACATGACCTACCAGCCCTTCCTCCCCGAAGCCGCCGCCGGCAGCATCTCCCCTCGGCACGTCGTCGTCCCGCTGCGACGCGTGCTGCCGAAGGCGGAGGTCCTCACCGGCCGGGTCACCACCATCGACCAGGACCGCAAGGTCGCCACGATCGCCCCGCTGGTCGGCGAGGCGTACGAGCTGCCCTTCGACTACCTGGTCATCGCACTCGGCGCGGTCTCCCGCACCTTCCCGATCCCCGGCCTCGCCGAGCAGGGCATCGGCATGAAGGGCATCGAGGAGTCCATCGGCCTGCGCAACCACGTCCTCGAGCAGCTGGACAAGGCCGACTCCACGACCGACGAGGAGATCCGCCGCAAGGCGCTCACCTTCGTCTTCGTCGGCGGTGGCTTCGCGGGCGCGGAGACCATCGGCGAGGTCGAGGACATGGCCCGCGACGCGGCGAAGTACTACAAGAACGTGTCCCGCGAGGACATGCGCTTCATCCTGGTGGACGCCGCCGACAAGATCCTCCCCGAGGTCGGCCCCAAGCTCGGCCTGTACGGCAAGGAGCACCTGGAGAGCCGCGGTGTGGAGATCTACCTCTCCACCTCGATGGACTCCTGCGTCGACGGCCACGTGGTGCTGAAGAACGGCCTCGAGGTCGACTCCAACACGATCGTGTGGACCGCCGGTGTCAAGCCGAACCCGGCGCTGGCCCGCTTCGGCCTGCCGCTCGGCCCCCGCGGTCACGTCGACACCGCGCCGACCCTCCAGGTGCAGGGCACCGACTACATCTGGGCCGCGGGCGACAACGCCCAGGTGCCGGACGTCGCCGCCCGCAAGGCCGGCGTCGAGAACGCCTGGTGCCCGCCGAACGCGCAGCACGCGCTGCGGCAGGCGAAGGTCCTCGGTGACAACGTGGTCTCCGGCATGCGGGGCTTCCCGCAGAAGGAGTACAGCCACTCCAACAAGGGCGCGGTCGCCGGTCTGGGTCTGCACAAGGGCGTCGCGATGATCGTCCTGGGCAAGACGAAGATCAAGCTCAAGGGCCGTCTCGCCTGGTACATGCACCGTGGCTACCACGGTCTGGCGATGCCGACCTGGAACCGCAAGATCCGCATCTTCGCCGACTGGACCCTCGGCATGTTCCTCAAGCGCGAGGTCGTCTCCCTGGGCGCGATGGAGAACCCCCGCGAGGAGTTCTACGAGGCCGCCAAGCCGGCGCCGGTCGCCGCCCCCAAGGCCGAGGAGAAGGCCAAGGCCTCCTGACCGCGGTCACCGGTCGCTGAACCACCCGAAGGACCTCCCGCCATCCGTGGTGCGGGAGGTCCTTCGGCGTTCCCGGGACCCGGCGAACTACGTGGCCAGTACAGCTGTTTTGCCCAGTTGTAACGCGGACGGGGGAGTGCGGCCGGGCCCCTGCGGTGTTTACGTGGTACCCGGCATCCGGGATCGACGTCTTGGAGGTGTGCACCATGGCCGACGCCGCGTCGCGGCTGAGGAGTATTGCCGAGCAGGTGCTGGGGGCCCCGCTCCCGGTACGGCTGCGGGCCTGGGACGGATCCCAGGCCGGACCGCCGGACGCGCCGGCGCTCGTCCTGCGCAACCGCCGTGCCCTGCGCCGCATGTTGTTCAAACCGGGCGAACTCGGCCTGGCCCGTGCCTGGGTCGCCGGCGACCTGGACATCGAGGGCGACCTCTACACCGCCCTCGAGTCGGTGGCCGGTTTCGTCTGGGAGCGCGGGGAGGACGGCCGTACCCTCGGCCAGGCGCTGCGCGATCCCGGGGTGCGGGCCGCCGTCCGGGAGTTGCTGAGACTCGCAGGGCCGCCCCTGCCGCCCGCCCCGCCCCGCGAGGAGGTGCGCAGACGCCGGCACCTGCACACCCGCCACAGCGACCGGCGGGCCATCAGCCACCACTACGACGTGGGGAACGACTTCTACGAGCTCGTCCTCGGCCCGTCGATGGTGTACTCGTGCGCCTACTGGGGGGCCGACGGCGACGCGGACACCCTGGAGTCCGCGCAGCGCGACAAGCTCGAACTCGTCTGCGCCAAGCTGGGCCTGACCCCCGGTCAGCGGCTGCTCGACGTCGGCTGCGGCTGGGGCTCCATGGCGATCCACGCGGCCCGGGAGCACGGCGTGAGCGTCGTCGGGGTGACCCTCTCCCAGGAGCAGGCCGCGTACGCCCGTAAACGGGTCGCTGACGAGGGTCTGACGGACCGGGTGGAGATCAGGGTCCAGGACTACCGGGACGTCAGGGACGGGCCGTACGACGCGATCTCGTCGATCGGGATGGCCGAGCACGTGGGCGCCGAGCGGTACCTGGAGTACGCGCAGGACCTGTACAGGCTGCTGAAGCCCGGCGGGCGGCTGCTCAACCACCAGATCGCACGGCGCCCGCAGCGCGACGAGTCGGCCTACAGCGTCGACGAGTTCATCGACGCGTACGTCTTCCCGGACGGCGAACTAGCCCCGATCGGCACCACCGTCACCCAGCTGGAACGGGCCGGGTTCGAGGTGCGGGACGTGGAGTCGATCCGTGAGCACTACGCCCGTACCCTGCGCCGCTGGGTGGTCAACCTGGAGGAGCAGTGGCGGCGTGGGGTCCAGCTGACCAGCCCCGGGCGGGCCCGCGTCTGGCGGCTGTACATGGCCGCCTCCGCCCTCGCCTTCGAACGCAACCGCATCGGCGTCAACCAGGTGCTGGCGGTACGGACGCCCGAGTCGGGTGCCTCGGGGCTGCCGCTGCGCACCCGCACCTGGAACCGGTAGTCCCTCAAGGAGCAGTCCCTCAAGGTCGCGAAAGGGGCCCCACCTCGCTCGTGTGGGGCCCCTTCGGCGTACCCGCCGCTACTCGGACTTGATCGCCGACAGCATGTTCAGGCGGGCCGCGCGCCGGGCCGGCCACAGGGCGGCCAGCACGCCGACCACGCCGGCCAGCAGGAGGAAGACCGCCATCCTGGTCCACGGCAGGACCAGTTCGTAGGTGGGCATCTTCGCGCCGACCAGCTGCCCGGCCGCCCAGCCGAAGAACACGCCCAGGCCGATGCCGAGCACCCCGCCGAAGAGCGAGATGACCAGGGACTCCAGGCGGACCATCCGCTTGACCGCCTTGCGGTCCAGGCCGATCGCGCGCAGCATGCCGATCTCCTGGGAGCGTTCGAACACCGACATGGCCAGGGTGTTGACGACGCCGAGGACCGCGACGATCACCGCCATCGCGAGCAGGCCGTAGACCATGTTCAGGATCAGCGTGAAGGCCTGTGCGATGGAGTTCGACAGGTCCTGCTTGTCCTGGACCTTGATCGCCGGGTTGGAGCCGAGGGCCTTCTCCAGCTTGTCCTTGGCCGCGCCCGACGCCCCGTCCGCCGTCTTGACCATGACCTGCATGTCGGCCGGGTCGGTCTGGTGCGGGGTGAGCGTGGCGTTGTCGAGCATGATCCCGTTGATCATCTGGTTGCCCTGGTAGACCCCGGCGACCGTCATCCGCCGCGCCGTGCCGTCCTCGAAGTGGACGGTGAAGGCGGAGCCCGCCTTCCAGCCGTGCGACGTCGCGGTGTCGTCGTCCACGACGACGTCCGAGCCGCCGACCCGGAAGGCGCCGCTGTCGACCGTGAGGTCGGTCAGCCTGCCGATCGCCGCCCCGTCGACGCCGGTCAGGTACTCGGTGTCGCCGTCGATCCGGGAGGGTGCGTTGCGCAGCGGACTGGAGGCGGTGACGCCGTCCGTGGCCGCGACCTTCTTCGCGACGTCGGGGGAGAGCGCGTTGCCGTTGGCCATCGAGACGACGTAGTCCGCGCGGATCGCGGAACTCGCCATCTTGTCGATGGACTTCTGCAGGCTGCCCGCCATCACCGTCATACCGGTGATCAGGGTCAGGCCGATCATCAGCGCGGAGGCGGTGGCGGCGGTACGGCGCGGGTTGCGCACCGAGTTCTGGCGGGCCAGCTTCCCGGACACGCCGAACCCGCGCAGCAGCGGGGCCGCCGCCGCGATCAGCGGGCGGGAGAGCAGCGGGGTGAGGACGAAGACACCGATGATGAGGAGGACCGCGCCGAGACCCATCGGGGCCTGGCCGTCGCTGCCGCTCATGGTCGTCGCCGCCAGGATCACCGCCACGCCCGCGGCCGAGAACAGGGCGCCGATCGTGTTGCGCAGCACCAGGGACTTGGTGGTCGGGGCCGCGTGCAGGGCGCTCATCGCGGCGACCGGCGGGATCTTCGCGGCGCGGCGGCCGGGCAGCCAGGCGGCCAGCATGGTGATGACGACGCCGACGGCGAGCGCGGCGGCCACCGTGCCCGGCGTGATCACCAGGGGGCCGTCCGGGACGGTCGCGCCGAACGAGCCGAGCAGCGAGCGCAGTCCGGCGCCGATGCCGATACCGGCGACCAGACCGGTCACGCCGGCCACCGCGCCGACCACGAACGCCTCGATCAGCACCGAACGGGTCACCTGGCGGCGGGAGGCGCCGACCGCCCGCAGCAGCGCCAGCTCCTTGGTGCGCTGGGCGACCAGCATGGTGAAGGTGTTGGCGATGATGAACGTGCCGACGAACAGCGCGATGCCGGCGAAGACCAGCAGGCCCTGGCGCAGGCCGCTCATGCTGCTGGAGATCTGCTCCGCCTGGTCGGCGGCGAGCTTGTGGCCGGTGGTGGTCTTCACGAGCTTCGTCGGAAGGGCCGAGTCCAGCTGGGACTTGAGGGTGGCCTGACCGGTGCCGGACTTCGCGGTCACGTCGATCTCGTCGTACGCGCCCTTCTTGCCGAACAGCTGCTGCGCGGTCGCGGTGTCGAACAGGGCGAGGCTGCCGCCGGCCGTGACGTTGCCGTCGTCGGTGGTGAAGATGCCGGCGATCTTCGGGGTGAGGACCGGGCCGTTCACCGAGATGCGCACGGTGTCGCCGACCTTGTAACCGGCCCGCTCGGCGGTCCTGGAGTCGATCAGCACCTCGTCCGCGCCGCTCGGCGCGTGGCCGCCGACCAGCGGGTAGCGGGCGTCCTTGGTGCCCCAGTAGTTGCCGCCCTCGGACTGCCAGCCGCCGCCGATCAGCTTGCCGTCCTTGTCGGCGATGGCGGTGAAGCCGGAGACGACCCCGGTGGCGGAGGCGGCCCCGGGGACCTTCGCCGCCTTGGCGAGCACCGCCTGGGTGAGGTCGGGCGTCCTGCCGACCTTGTCGCCCTTGGAGTCCTGGTACTTGGCGGTGACGGCGACGTCGACGCCCTTGAAGCCCTTGGCGGAGCTGTTCTGGTAGGCGTCCGAGATGGTGTTGGTGAAGACGAGGGTGCCCGAGACGAACGCGACGCCCAGCATGACGGCGAGCACGGTCATCAGCAGCCGGGCCTTGTGCGCGAGGACGTTGCGCAGCGCGGTGCGGAACATCAGCTGGTACGGCCCTTCGCGTCGAACTGCTTCATGAAGTCGAGGACGCCTTCGGCGCTGGGCCGGTACATCTCGTCCACGATCCGGCCGTCCGCCAGGAAGACCACGCGGTCCGCGTAGGCGGCGGCCACCGGGTCGTGGGTCACCATGACCACCGTCTGGCCGAGTTCACGCACCGAGTTGCGCAGGAAGCCCAGCACCTCGGCGCCGGAGCGGGAGTCGAGGTTGCCGGTCGGCTCGTCACCGAAGATGATCTCCGGCCGGGAGGCGAGGGCGCGGGCGACGGCGACGCGCTGCTGCTGGCCGCCGGAGAGCTGTGCGGGGCGGTGGCCGAGCCGGTCCTTGAGGCCGACCATCCCGATCACGCTGTCCAGCCACTCCTTGTCGGGCTTGCGGCCCGCTATGTCCATCGGGAGGGTGATGTTCTCCAGGGCGGTCAGGGTCGGCAGCAGATTGAAGGCCTGGAAGATGAACCCGATCTTGTCCCGGCGCAACCTGGTCAGCTGCTTGTCCTTCAGGGAGCCCAGCTCGGTGTCGCCGATCCGCACCGAACCCGAGGAGAAGGTGTCGAGGCCGGCCACGCAGTGCATCAGCGTGGACTTGCCGGAACCGGACGGCCCCATGATCGCGGTGAACTCGGCCTGCCGGAATTCGACGGTGACCCGGTCCAGGGCGACCACCTGGGTCTCGCCCTGGCCGTAGATCTTCGAGAGGTCCGTGGCGCGTGCGGCCACGGAGGTGGTCCGCCGGTCGGCGATTGGTGTGGTGGACACGGAAGGGTGCTCCTCGGGACGACGGCGTTCGGTGACGGGACCGCACCATCGTCTCCGCCCCGTCGGCGCGTGGAGTCAGCCGCAGCTCCGGTTCCGGGGGGCGACCGAGGTCGGACCGGAGGGCGCGATCTCCTACCTGGGGATGACGGCCGACCCCGAGGGCACGATCCGGAATTGATCACTCCGGTGCGTCGAGAACAGGTGGAGCCCCCTTGTTCGGACGGTGAAATTCCGTCATTCCGCGTACGTGCGCACCCACCGCGCGTAACGCTATTGGCAAGTGCGGATGGCCCGTTCCGGCGGCTGATGCACCCTCAGACGTCAATAAAATAAGACAACATCGGGTCGCCCGTCCGCTGTTCGGGGGACGCCTCCCGATAGGGTCGGAGCCTCGTACGCGGAGCCTATGGCCTGCCCGGATGGTGGAATGCAGACACGGCGAGCTTAAACCTCGCTGCCCCTCGCGGGCGTACCGGTTCAAGTCCGGTTCCGGGCACTTTCGCTGCTCTTGCGGCTGACCTTCCGGAATGTCCGACAAGTGCGGTGACGTCACCGCCTGGCTCGTCGGGCGGCGGCTCCGGCGGCGGCCTGGCGGCCGACGGTGCGGAGAACATCCGTCCGCTTCCCGGCCCACCGTCGTCGTTCCGGGGACCTGTCGTCTCCCTGAGCGGCTTCGCCACCACCGGGGCGACGCCGGGGACATGGGGGAAACGTGATCCGCTTCTCGGCGACCGCGGACGACATCGCCAGGGTTCGATTCTCGCCCTCTCCACTCGGAGAGACCGTGTACAGCATGCGCATGCTGGCCTCGGCGGAACGCAGAAGGCGGTACCAGCCGTGGGCCGACGACGTCCGCGCGAAGCTGAGGTCCACGGATCTCCTGCTGCTACGCGCGTTGATCCCGCCCGCCGGATACGTACCGGACTTCCTTACCCCGCCGCCCGACGGCACCGGGCCGCGGAAGATCGCCGAGGAACTGGAGATGGTGCGCGCGACCCCGGGTGAGCGCTTCGTCGCCGAAGTGTCCTGGATGGCCGCGGACCCCGGCACGCCGCCGACCTGGCGGCAGGAGGCGGTGTCGTTGCACCGGCACCTGCTGGCTCAGCCGGCGCAGGCCCTCGCCCGGGTCACCGAACAGCTCCACACGTACTGGACCCTCGCGCTGGAGCCGCACTGGCGGCAGCTGTACGGCGGACTCCAGTCCGACATCCGCTCCCGTATGAAGGTGATCGAGAGTTCCGGGGCGGCCCCCGTGTTCTCCTCCCTGCACCCCCGCATCGCCTGGAGGCAGCAGGAACTCACCGTGCGCAGTGCCTACGACTACCAGGAGGACCTGGGCGGCCGGGGCATCGTGCTCGTACCGAGCGTGTTCTGCCGGCCGGAGGTGCTCACCATGACGCCGCCGCAGCAGTCGATGATCGTCTATCCCGGGCCGGGCGTCGAAGGGGTGTGGAACCGCCACGCCTCGGACCGGCCGAGCCCGCTGGCCGCGCTGCTCGGCAGCGTCCGCTCCGCGGTGCTGGAGGCCCTCATGGTGCCTGCCTCCACCGGCGATCTGGCCGAGGCGATCCACGTCACCCCCGGTGCCATCAGCCAGCACATCGCGGTACTGCGCGACTGCGACCTGGTGACGAGCCGCCGCCACGGCCGGCGCGTCATCCACTCGCTCACCGAGACGGGTGAGGCGCTCGTGGCAGGCGTCGTGGCGTCGGGCGCCGGGCGCTTCTCGGCCTGACCGGAGCGCGCGGGACCGGCCGACCCGCCGAGGACGTGTGTCCCGGGCCGGTTTTAGCGGGGGCTAAAAGCGTTGGGGGCGCCCTCGCAGGTGTGTTTGGCTCATCGCGCGACGCCGACCGAGAGGGCGCGGGCCCGTGGCCTTCCGCAGGGGGTGGAGGACAGGCGGCTGAGGGCCGCCCCTGGTCGCGGCGGACGTGGCCGCGGCCAGGCTGCATCTGATCGGCGACGTGGCTCGGTCGCGGGAGCGGCACTGGGGGAACGCCGCCCTGTTCGCGCTCTCCGCGCTCCACGACACCTCTCACCTCGCGGCCGCCGCGGAGGCGCTCGGCCCGATCGCTCCATGACCGTCCCCCACAGCAATGGCGAGCACACGACCTGGCGGGCCCGCCCGAGGAGTCACATGAACAAGAAGAGCCTTGTCCCTCCGCCCGGACCGGCGCGTACGCTCGCCCTGGCCCAGTTGATCAGCAGGACCGGTGACGGCGCGTACTACGTGACGGCGGCCCTGTTCTTCACCCAGGTCGTCGGCTTGTCCGCGGCCCAGCTGGGTCTCGGCCTGACCATCGCCTGGACGGTGGCGCTGGCCCTGAGCGTGCCGCTGGGACACGTGGCCGACCGGCGCGGGGCGCGGGGGACGGCGGTGTTCTTCTTCCTGTGCGCGGCGGTGGCCGTCGGCTCGTACCTGGTGGTGCGTTCCTTCCCGCTGTTCTTGCTCTCCGCGTGCCTGTACGCGGTGGGGCAGCGCAGCGGCTCCGCGGCCCAGCAGGCCCTGCTGGCCGGGGTGGTGCCCAAGGAGAACCTCACCAAGGTCCGTGCCCTGCTCCAGGCCGGCTACAACGCGGGGCTCTCCGTGGGTGCCGCGCTCGGCGGCGTGGTGCTGCTCTTCGACACGCGGGGGGCCTACCTCGCGGCGTTCGCACTCAATGCCGTGGCCTTCGCCGTGGCCGCCGCGGTGCTGCGGCGGGTGCCGCCCGTCGCCTCCGCTCCGGCGCCCGCCGACGGCGAGCGGACGAAGACGGTGTTCCGGGACCGGCCCTACGTCGCCGTCAGCCTGCTCAACCTGATCCTTGTGCTGCACGTGCCGCTGATCGACGTGGCGCTGCCGCTGTGGATCGTCCACCACACCGAGGCCCCCACATGGGTGCTGTCGGTGATGTTCGTGCTCAACACGCTCGCCGTCGTGGTCCTCCAGGTGCGCGTGGCCCGCGGGGTGACCGACCTGGCGAGCGGGGCGCGCTACGTGGTGCGCGGCGGGCTGCTGCTCGGCGCGGGCTGCGTGGTCTTCGCCTTCTCCGGCAGTGGCGGTTCGGCCTGGTCGGCGGTGCTGCTGCTGATCGCCGCCGCGGGCGTGCAGACGGTCGGCGAGATGCTGCAGACGGCAGGCAGCTGGGAGATCGGCTTCGGGCTCGCCCCGGACGGCAAGCACGGGCAGTACCAGGCGTTCCTCGGGTCGGGGCTGACGGTGGCCGAGATCGTGGGCCCGCTCGCGCTGACCGGGCTCCTCGTCTACTGGGGCGCGCCCGGCTGGATCCTGCTCGGCGCGCTCTTCGTCGCGGCCGGTCTGGCGATGGTGCCGGTCGTGCGCTGGGGGGAGCGCGCCCTGGGCCGCCAGGGTGCACCGGCGCCGGACACCGCGGACGCGGCCGGTCACCAACTGACCATGGACTGACACCTTGGGCGGCCGGGACCGGTGGGCGGCGCCGGCTCACCCCTCGTACACGGTCAGGACCGCCCCGTCGACCTCGATGCGGCGGCCCGCGCGCATCCCGTTGCGGCGCAGGGCGCGCAGGCACTGTTCGAAGAGGGCGAGTTCGCCGGTGTCCAGGATGGCCGCCGCCAGGTCCAGGAGTTCGCTCACCGACGCGTCGGTGAGCACCTCGGGCAGTTCCCCGGACAGCAGGACGACGGACTCGCCGTCGGGGCCCCGGACCACGGCCGTAGCGGGTCCGCCGTGCACGAACAACACATTTCCCCCTGAGAGCCCGTGGTCGTGCGGCTCTCGCCTGCCGGGCAGGACGAGAGACTAGTCCCGGAGCCTGGCGGTTTCGTGCGGAGTCGGATTCTTTACCCGGGTTGACGGAAATACACCCGGGAGTGTGAAGGCGGCGGTCACTTCTCCCGCGGGGAGCGGTCCAGCAGCGACTCGACGAGGGCCGCGACGTGCCGGCGGTCGTCGGACGACAGCTTCTGGACGCTCGCGATCAGCAGGGCGACCTCGGGGTCGGCGGCGGGCGCGTTCGGGTCCGCGTCCGGCGCGGTGTCGTACACGTGGATCCCGCACGCCTCGGCGGCGGCCCGGCGCACCGTCTCCAGCGGCAGGTCCAGCCCCTTGGCCAGGCCTTCCAGGGTCGTGGTCTGGGGCATGCGGACCACCCGTTCCGTGGTGGCCAGGTGGTGGACGGTGGAGCGGGGGACGGAGCCGCGGCGCGCCACGTCACCGTAGGACCAGCCCTTGCGGTCGAGGTGCTCACGGATCAACTGCTGCAGTGCGTTGGCCACTGACCGTCACTTCCTGCTCGCCACGGGCGGAGTCCGCCATGTCGGGGCCGATTCTACGGGCGGGTAGCCGATCGGCCGAGAGGGTGATTCTCCGAAGGGGTTGCGCGAGGGGTCTCCGAGCCCGTAGTGTCCAATCTCGTTGGACAGCACGTCCGACCAGATTGGACAGAGTCCGGGGGGAACCTGACTCGGTCCGATCGGAAATGTTCTATCCCTGAGGGGGAAATGATCATGATGGACGCCCATGAGCTCGAGGCCGAGTCCGCGGAGCTGCTGCCGGGTCGTGAGGCCCTGGGCCGGCTGAAGTTCGGCTTCGGCAAGACGGTCAACGTCACCAAGCACGTCGCGAACATCAGCGCCCACAACGAGTCCGCCGCCCTGAACGACCACTCCGCGTGGTCGGTGGCCGACTCCGGCGCCGCCCAGACCATCAGCGTCACCCAGTAACACCGTCCCGGCGCCCGGCGCCGGGACCATCCGGACCCACACCGATCTCACCGCACACGTACCGAAAGGACATCCGTCATGAGCATGGACATGAACGAGCTGGAGAACGAGTCCGCCGAGCTGCTCCCCGGCCGTGAGGCCCTGGGCCGGCTGAAGTTCAGCTTCGGCAAGACCGTCAACGTCACCAAGCACATCGCCAACATCGACGCGTCGAACCAGTCGGCCGCGCTGAACGACCACTCCCTGTGGTCGTCCGCCGAGTCGCAGGCCGCCCAGACGATCAGCGTCACCCAGTAGTCCCCGCGAGCGCCACCGCCGTCGCCCCGGCGGTGGCGCTCCTGGGTGTCGGGGGGAACTTCATGGGGGATCCGGGGGGAGACCACATATGACGGTGCTCGGAGACGGGACCGCCGCGCTGTACGACACGGGCCCGGTGCCCGGACCCGGCGGCTGGCCGGTGACCTACGAGCAGGTGGCGACGGGCAACCTGCCGGTGGTGGAGGCGCCGTCGCCGGTCCCGAGGCTGAGCGCGGGACTGCGGCTGCACGGCGAGTACCAGGGGTCGGGATTCACCGAGCCCAAGTACATCGCCCGTCGGGGGGACGGGCAGGTCGTGCAGCTGTCCAGGCTGCTGTACCTGGTGGCGTCGTCGGTCGACGGCGTCCGCGATGCCGAGGCCATCGCGCACCGGGTCAGCGCCCGCTTCGGCCGCGAGGTCAGCGGGGAGAACATCCGCTTCCTCGTCGAGAAGAAGCTCCAGCCGCTGGGCGTGACGGTCCCGGAGGGCCAGGAGGACGACGAGGTCGACGCCCCGCGCTCCGACCTGCTGCTCGCCCTCAAGGGCCACCGGGTCATCTTCGACGAGCGGCGCACGACGAAGATCGCGCGTTCGCTGGCGTGGCTGCACCGGCCGGCCGTGGTCGCGCTGGTGCTGGGCTCGGCCGTCGCCATGGACGTCTGGCTGTTCGGGTTCTTCGGGGCGATCGAGCCCGTCCTGCAGGTGCTCGACCAGCCGGTGCTGATCCTCGTCGTCTTCGTGCTCACCGTGGCCTCCCTCGTCTTCCACGAGTTCGGCCACGCCTCCGCGTGCAGATACGGCGGAGCCCGCCCCGGCTGCATCGGGTGCGGGCTCTTCCTCATCTGGCCCTCCATGTACACGGACGTCACCGACGTCTACCGGATCGGACGGGCCGGCCGGCTCCGCACCGACCTGGGCGGCGTGTACTTCAACGTCGTCTTCATGCTGGCCATGGCCGGCGCCTACTTCGCCACCGGGGCCCAGTTCTTCCTGGCCACGGTGTACCTCGGGCACTTCGAGATCATGGAACAGCTGATGCCGGCCGTACGGCTGGACGGCTACTACATCCTCGGCGACCTGGCCGGCGTCCCGGACCTGTACGGCAAGATCAGACCGATCCTGCTGGCCCTGGTCCCGGGAGCGAAGGGGGACAAGGCCCGCGAGGAGGTCGCCGGGCTGAAGAAGTCGGCGCGGGCCATCGTCGCCACCTGGGTGCTGACGATGGTCCCGCTGATCATCGGCGAACTCGGGTACGCGCTGTGGAACCTGCCCAGGATCCTCACCACGATGACCCGCTCGCTGACCGAGCAACTGCTCGGCACCGGCTCGGCGTTCGTGGACGGGAAGATCGTCGAGGGGCTGGTCGGGACGATCGGCTGCGTGATGCTGCTCTGCCCGATGGCCGGTGTCGTCTATCTGTCCGTGAAGATCGGCGGCCGGATCTTCCGGGCCGCGAAGCGGTCGACGGACGGCCGCCCCGGACTCCGGCTCGTGGTCTGCGCGCTCGCCCTGGCCACGCTCACCGGGCTCAGCTACGCCTGGGTGTCCGGGGTGACGCCGAAGCCGCTGCCCAAGCAGCCGCCGATCGCACCGATCCTGCAGCCCGGGGTGCCGACCACGGCGCCGCCGACCCGGCGGGCCTCGACCCCCGACCGGCCGTCCGACGGCTCGGGCCGGCCCTCGGACCCGGTGTCCGGGGCCCCGGCGGCCTCGGCCGGGCCGAGCGGCGCGCCCTCGGACGAGCAGACGTCACGCGGCGCGTCCGCCTCGGCGTCGCCGTCCGCCTCGGTGCCGGTCCGTCCCGGCGCCGGGACCGGCACGTCGCCGACGCCGTCCAGCGGGGGCACGGCCACCGGACCGACGCCCACCCCGTCGGAGAGCGTCGCGGTGACGCAGACGCCCACCCCGTCGGAGAGCGTCCCGGTGTCGCCGCCGCCCAGCGTGTCCCCGCCACCGGCCAGCGACCCGCCGAGCCCGGCCCCGGCGACGTCCTGACGACGGCGGCACCGGTGCCGCCGTACGGCATCCGCCGGCACCGGGCCGTCGTCCCACTCATCGCTTACCGCAGCAGTACAGGAGCACAGGAGCACTCCATGAGCAGTCACCGAAAACCACACGCCACCAGTCCGCTCACCCGGCGGGCCGTCCGGATCGGCCTGTTCGCCGCCGGGCTCGCGGGTGCGGCCACCGCCGTGCCCGCCCAGGCGGCCACCGCGGCGCCGCACGCCGCGTTCGCCTCGGACCACGTGTTCAGCCACGCCGACCGAGGCCACCACACCCAGACCCGGGACTCGTTCACGGTCCGTCAGTTCGGCACGGTGAACGCCGCGGCCGTCCGCAACCAGGCCAACGCCGTCTCGGCCGGCTGCTCCGCGGACGACCACTGCCGTTCGGTCGCGCTGTCCTTCCAGATCGTCACGATCGCCGGGGAGCACACGCACCTCAACGCCCTGAACCTCAGCGACGCCGCCAACAAGGAGTGCACGGGCTGCCAGACGCTGGCGGGCGCCTACCAGTTCGTGGTCTCCACGCCGACCGCGCTGCGCTTCGACCAGGCCACCCAGGACAAGCTCGCCGACATCCACCGCCGGCTCGACGCGCTGACCCGGTCCACGCTGCCCGCCGCCGACCTGCGCACCCGGGTCGACGGGCTCGCCGGCGAGGTCACCACCGTCCTGCACGACGCGGTCGCGAACGCCCCCAAGGGCGACCCGAAGGCCGACGTCACGCTCCACCGCCACCTGGACGGCTGGCCCCAGGGCCGCTGACCCCCGCGCCCCGCCGCCGCACGGCAACCACACACCGCGCACCGCACGCCGGCCGCCGGGTCCACGACCGCCTCTCGTGGACCCGGCGGCCGGCCGTGTCCATTGACACGGGGTACGACCGGAAGGAGACTTCGGGGACATCAGTGAAGGAAAGTTCACCACGCGAACAGGCGGGGTGAAGGGACGGAAGGGAACGACCGATGCGCACCACCGTCGGCATCATCGGAGCCGGACCCGCCGGGCTCCTCCTCGCCCGGCTGCTGCACAACGCGGGCATCGACTCGGTCGTCCTGGAGAGCCGCGACCGCGCCTACGTCGAGCACCGCCAGCGTGCCGGGATCCTGGAGCAGGGCA
Source organism: Streptomyces sp. NPDC006655 (assembly GCF_040703965.1). Taxonomy (NCBI): domain Bacteria; kingdom Bacillati; phylum Actinomycetota; class Actinomycetes; order Kitasatosporales; family Streptomycetaceae; genus Streptomyces; species Streptomyces sp. NPDC006655. The sequence continues at coordinate 136,410 of NZ_JBEYJU010000013.1, forward strand.
CGGTGGACGTGCTGCGCGCGGCCGGCGCCGGGGAGCGCATGGACCGCGAGGGGCTGCGCCACGACGGCATCGAGCTGCGGTTCGCCAGGCAGCGCCACCGCGTGGACTTCCCCGGCCTGACCGGCGGGCGGTCCGTGACCGTCTACGCGCAGACCGAGGTCTGCAAGGACCTCATCGCCCTCCAGCTGGCGGAGGGCGGCCCGCTGCTCTTCGAGGCGGAGGCGCTGGCGGTGGAGGACGCCGAGGGCGAGCGGCCCCGGGTGCGGTTCCGGCACGAGGGCCGGGAGGACGTCCTGGAGTGCGCGTACGTCGTCGGCTGCGACGGTTTCTGGGGGGTGGCCCGCACCGCCTTCCCCGAGTCCCTCTCCAGGGTCTTCGAGCGGACGTACCCCTACGCCTGGCTGGGCATCCTCGCCGACGTCGCGCCCTCCCACGACGAACTGGTCTACGCCCGCCACGACCGCGGCTTCGCCCTGCTCTCCATGCGCTCCCCGTCCGTCTCCCGGCTCTACCTCCAGGTGCCGGCGGGCACCGACGCGCAGAGCTGGAGCGACGAGGCGATCTGGGACGAGCTGGAGCGGCGCTTCGAGACCGACGACGACTGGCGTCTCGAGCGGGGCCCGATCACCCAGAAGTCGGTCACGCCCATGCGGTCCCACGTCCACGAGCCCATGCGGCACGGACGGCTCTTCCTCGCCGGGGACGCCGCCCACATCGTGCCGCCGACCGGCGCCAAGGGGCTGAACCTGGCGGTCGGCGACGTCGTGACCTTCGCGCGGGCCCTGGTGCACGAGAAGGAGACGGGTTCACCGGAGCTGCTCGACGCCTACTCGGCCACCTGCCTGCGCCGGGTCTGGCAGGCCGAGCGGTTCTCCTACGACATGACGACCCTGCTGCACACCGGCCCCGACGACTCGCCGTTCGACGCCCGGCTCCAGCTGGCCCGGCTCGGCCGGATCGCCTCCTCCCGGGCGGCCGAGACCGACCTCGCGGAGGCGTACACCGGGTTTCCCCTGGAATGAAGCCCTCCGTAGCCGGGAATGAGGGGTCCGCACGGCGTGTTGCGCAGCACGGCGGGGGAAAGATCCTCCCCAGGTAGCATGGCAGACTTTTGCCAATCCATTACTCTTGACGCCAAGGCCACGCACGGTGGCCATGGAGGAGTGAAATGAGGAGCAGCAACCCGGTCTTCTCGCGACGGGGGTTCAGCCGCGACAACGGCTACGCGGGCTTCAACACCGCGCCGCAGGCCGGGTACGCACAGGGCAACCCGTACGCGCAGAACCCGTACGCGAACAACCCCTACGCGCAGGCGGACGTCCAGCAGGGCGCCCCGCCGCAGGCCCCGGCCGGCACCGGCCGCATGACCATGGACGACGTGGTCCTGCGCTCGGCCATGACGCTGGGCACGGTCGCCGTCGGCGCGGTCCTCGCCTGGGCCCTGCTGCCGGTCTCCAGCACCAGCTTCGGCCTGGCCTTCGGCTCCGCGATCGTCGCGATGGTCCTAGCCCTGATCCAGAGCTTCAAGCGCACCCCGGTACCCGCGCTGATCCTCGGCTACGCCGCGTTCGAGGGCGTCTTCCTCGGCGTCATCAGCGAGATGTACAACAGCCAGTGGAGCGGCGCCCCGTTCCAGGCGGTGCTGGGCACCATGGCGGTCTCGGCCGCCACCCTGCTGGTCTACCGGGCCGGCTGGATCCGGGTCACCGCCCGCTACGCCCGGATCGGCATGGCCATCGCCATCGCCTTCGTGCTGGTCATGGCGGTCAACCTGCTGCTGGTGGCGTTCGGCGTCGCCGGGGACGGCGGACTGCGCAGCTTCGGCCCGCTCGGCGCGATCGTCGGCATCATCGCGATCCTGCTCGGCGCGTTCTTCCTGACCCTCGACTTCAAGCAGATCGAGGACGGCATCGCGTACGGCGCCCCGAAGAACGAGGCCTGGCTGGCCGCGTTCGGCCTCACGATGACGCTGGTGTGGATCTACGTCGAGATGCTGCGCCTGGTGGCGATCTTCAGCAGTAACGACTAGCCAGTGAGCCGAGAAGGGCCCCGGGGCGCCGCCCCGGGGCCCTTCGCCGTCTGTTGTGGGCGCCTAGAGGAGTTTGCGCGCCGCCCTCCTCAGGTCGTACTCGTGGATCAGCGCCTTCGCGTGGCCGTAGGCGAGGTTGTGTTCGTGGCGGAGCCAGCTGACCTTTTCCTCGAAGCGGAAGAGGGACGGGCCTTCGTCGACGGTGCGCAGCCAGTCGGACACTTCACGACCGGTGCAGTGGGGGATGCGGGCGAGCATGTTGCGATGGGTCTCCTCGGAGAAGACTTGGGACATCGGCGCCTCCGGTGCGCAAAGGGGGTTGTAGCCGGTCCTTCACGTCACCGTGCCTGAGTGTTGGCGCGTTGGCAACAGTCGCGACGCGTCCTGGCCGAAGAGGCGACGGGACGCGTTACGCTCGCGGCGTGGTTGATACGACGCCCCTTACCCGTGCCGTGGAGCATTTCGCCGACAAGTTGAGGGCGGCGCCCCAGAGTCGGTTGCAGAGAGGGGCGGCCGCGGAGGCGCTGGCGCTGGCCCGGCAGTTGGCCGACTGGGCGCAGTCCGTCGAGGAGCCGGGCGGCACGGTCCGGGAGATGCCGGACGCGGGGATGTTCGCGGTGGCCGACCAAATCACGGTGGCCGGGAACGACTTGGCGGTGGTGCTGGAGAGCGACGCCGAGGTCGGGGACGCGGTGCGGATGGTGGAGGCTGCGCAGAAGCGGGCGGGGGTGTGAGCCGAGCGTTCTCGGGTGCGGCTGTGTGGGGGTTGCTCGCGCAGTTCCTCCCTCAGCCTCCGGCCGGGGGTACCCCCAGCGCCCCTTTCAGGGGCGTCGACGTGAGCGCCCCTGAAAGGGGCGCGGGGAACTGCGCGACCAGCCACGATGGCGCCGCACCCGAGAACGCGCCCTGGGACCTCAGAGCGACGCTATGACGCGGTCCGCCAGGATGTAGACGTTCTCTTCGCCGCACGCGAAGGTCAGCGTGTACGCGCCCGAGATCCCCGACCCGCCCAGCAGGTACGGCGTCTCCCCGGCACCCAGGGCGGCAGCCAACCGCTCCGCCGTCTCCCGGTGCCCCGGCGTCATGCACAGGGTCGTGCCGTCGGCGAAGACATAGACGTCCAGCGTCCCCAGCGGACCCGGCCGCACGTCGGACAGCTCGATCCGGGACTCGGCCAGCTGCTCCAGCGTCGCCACCGTGCGCTCGTGGTCGTTCACCATCGGCGACTGCACCGGTACGAAGTCCGGGTGGGACGGGTGCCGGCGCCGCGCCGCGGCCAGCTCGGGGGAGTCCCCGGTGAACTCGTCGGTCTCGGCCGCCGGCTCGGCGACCGGCTCAAGACCGACGAAGTCGGCCTGCCGGGGCAGGAACAGCTCACCGTCCGCCAGACCCAGCAGCGACGGCGCGTCGGACGCGTCGCGGGCCTCCTGTGCGGCCCAGAAGGCACGTGCCTCCGCCAGCTCCCGCTCCCGCTCCTCGGCCAGCGCCTCCGCCACCGCGGCCCGTATCGCCTCGGCGTCGGTGTGGCTACGGGCGCCGGGCAGCAGGGCGCGCATGGCGGCGGCCTGGTTCTGGGCAAGCTGGGTGTGCAGCTCGGCGACCTGGCGGCGCAGCTTCAGTACGGTGCGCAGGACAGCGACGCCCACGGCGCCTGTGGCGGCCGTGGTGAGCAGCAAGGCGATCGGCATGGCGCTCACTGACGTACTCCCGGTTCAAAGTCGACCCCCGACTTCCTACATCAGCTTGAAGGGTGGACTACCAAGCTGTCAGTGCGTAACGTCACGAAACGGACAGGGAATTGGCCCTGGGGTCCCTCGGGGCAGCCGCGCTGACCTGCTGTGATACCTCCACGAGGGAGATAGGTCACATCCTGAGGGAGATTGGATCACAAATCGGCCCGGCGTTCGGAGGTTTCTCGAACACCGGGCCGTAGCATCACGGTCGGTTCCGTGACGGTCACTCAGGGGTCAGCTCAGGCGCTCGATGACCATCGCCATGCCCTGGCCGCCGCCGACGCACATGGTCTCCAGGCCGAACTGCTTGTCGTGGAACTGGAGGGAGTTGATCAGCGTGCCGGTGATGCGGGCGCCGGTCATGCCGAAGGGGTGGCCGACGGCGATGGCGCCGCCGTTCACGTTCAGCTTCTCCAGCGGGATGTCCAGGTCGCGGTAGGAGGGGATCACCTGGGCGGCGAACGCCTCGTTGATCTCGACCAGGTCGATGTCGTCGATGGTGAGGCCGGCGCGGCGCAGGGCCTGCTTGCTCGCCTCCACCGGGCCGAGGCCCATGATCTCGGGGGAGAGGCCGGTGACACCGGTCGACACGATGCGGGCGAGCGGGGTGAGGCCCAGCTCGCGGGCCTTGGTGTCGCTCATGATGACGACCGCGGCGGCGCCGTCGTTGAGCGGGCAGCAGTTGCCGGCGGTGACCAGTCCGTCGGGGCGGAAGACCGGCTTGAGGCCCGCGACGCCCTCCAGCGTGACGCCGGCGCGCGGGCCGTCGTCCTTGCTGACCACCGTGCCGTCGGGGAGGGTCACCGGGGTGATCTCGCGCTCCCAGAAGCCGTTCTTGATGGCTTCCTCGGCGAGGTTCTGGGAGCGGACGCCGAACTCGTCCATGTCCTGGCGGGTGACGCCCTTGATCCGGGCCAGGTTCTCGGCGGTCTGGCCCATCGCGATGTACGGGTCGGGGAGCAGGCCGTCCTCGCGCGGGTCGTGCCAGGTGGAGCCGGTCGAGGCGGCGGTGGCGGCGGTGCGCTCCTGGGCCTCGGCGAAGAGCGGGTTCATGGTGTCGGGGAGGCCGTCCGAGCTGCCCTTGGCGTAGCGGGAGACCATCTCGACGCCGGCCGAGATGAAGACGTCGCCCTCGCCGGCCTTGATCGCGTGCAGGGCCATGCGGCTGGTCTGCAGGGACGAGGAGCAGTAGCGGGTGATCGTGGTGCCGGGCAGGTGGTCCATCCCCATCTGCACGGCGACGATCCGGCCGAGGTTGTAGCCCTGTTCGCCGCCGGGCAGGCCACAGCCGAGCATCAGGTCGTCGATGTCCCTCGGGTCCAGCTCGGGGACCTTCGCCAGGGCGGCCTGGATGATCGTCGCGGTGAGGTCGTCGGGGCGCAGGTCCTTCAGGGAGCCCTTGACGGCACGGCCGATCGGGGAACGGGCGGTCGAGACGATGACGGCTTCGGGCATCACGGCTCCAGTGGCATGCGAGGGGCTGGCAGGGCGCTTCGGAAGTTACCCGTACGTATGTCATCGGTCACGGGGGCGGGGGTGTGACACTGACCGCACTTTCTAAGCGCTTGCTTGGCCCTAGGGCCCTTCTGATGGATCTCCGCGGCGTCGCGACGCCCGGCACGCACGCTCGGCGCACGGGGTGGCGGGCCAGGGTGCAACCCCACAATACCCCCCCCC